>NZ_JCANUT010000033.1:0-41621 GCF_059569095.1 Propionivibrio pelophilus DSM 12018
CGGATCCGCATCGAGATCGACGGCGGGGTCAAGGTGGACAACATCGCCGCGATCGCGCTGGCCGGCGCGGATACCTTCGTCGCCGGTTCGGCCATCTACGAGGCCGGCCAGGAGAGCGACCCGCACCGTTACGATTCGGTGATCGCCTCCATGCGCGCGCAACTGGCGCGAGTATGACGATGATTGATGTCCGTGCCGTCCTGTTCGATCTCGACGGCACGCTGCTCGATACGGTCCCCGACCTGCATGCCGCCGTCTGCGGGATGCTTGCCGACCTCGGGCGGCCGGCGCTGCCGGAAGAAGCCGTGCGCCGCTACGTCGGGCGCGGCATTCCCAACCTGGTTAAACGCTCGCTGGCCGACTCGCTCGCTGCGGCCGACGACGATTCGCCGGCGCCTGCCGAAGCGCTGGCCAGTTTCCGGCGGCATTACGCCCGGGAGAACGGCCTGAGGACGCAACTGTTTCCTGGCGTGCGCGAGGGGCTGAACGCCATCCGGGCCAAGGGCCTGCCGATGGCGGTGATTACCAACAAGACCGAGGCGTTTACCGGCCCGCTGCTTGAAATGACCGGGCTCGCCCCGTATTTCCCGGTGGTGGTCAGCGGCGATACCTTGCCGAAGCACAAGCCGGATCCCATGTCGCTGATCTGGGCCTGCGGCCGCCTCGGCGTCTCGCCCGCCGAGGCGCTGTTCATCGGCGATTCGGTCAACGATTTCCTCGCCGCGCGGGCCGCGTGCTGCAGTGTTTTCCTGCTGCCCTATGGCTACAACGAAGGGCGCGACGTGCAGGAGCTGGCGTGTGATGCTATAGTTTCGAGCATCGAATCCGCCGCGGCCCTCATTCGCGGCACGACTGCATAATTAAGCGCATGAACGATTTCCTCCACAACCTGCATCTCGAGCCCGCATTCTGGGCGGAGGCGTGGCCCTGGCGACCCTGCCGGACAGCCTAGCTTTTGTTCCGGCGCGCCTGTGCGTGCCGTGTCTCGTCTTGCAGTTCCTGTTTGTGGAGTCGTTACATGAAAGAAGCCCAGTTCAATCAGCTCGCCGCTGAAGGTTACAACCGCATCCCCGTCACCCTCGAGACCTTCGCCGATCTCGATACCCCGCTCTCGATCTACCTGAAGCTGGCCAACGGCCCGTACACCTACCTGCTCGAATCGGTGCAGGGTGGCGAGCGTTTTGGCCGCTATTCGATGATCGGCCTGGCCAGCCCGACACGCATCGTCGTCAATGGCCCGCAGGTGTTGGTGCTGACCGGCAACCGCATCGCCGAGCGCGCCGAGAACGTCAATCCGCTCGACTTCATTGGTGACTATATGGCGCGTTTCCGCGCCGCGCCGCTGAAGGGCTTGCCGCGGTTCTGCGGCGGTCTGGTCGGCTGTTTTGGCTACGACACGGTGCGTTACGTCGAGCCACGCCTGGAAAAAGGGCGCAAGGCCGGCGAAATGGGTATTTCCGACATCCCCGACATTCAGCTGCTGCTCTCCGAGGAAATCGCCGTCGTCGACAACCTGTCGGGCAAGCTGACGCTGATTGTCTTCGCCGAGCCGGGCGTACCTGGTGCCTATCAGAAGGCGCAATCCCGCTTGAAGGAACTGCTCGCGCGCCTGCGTGAGCCGGTGGCGATTCCGGAAGAAAAACCTGTCGTTTCGCAGCCGGCCGTTTCGGTGTTCGGCGAGGAGCGCTTCAAGCAGGCTGTGCTCAAGGCCAAGGAGTACATTACCGAGGGCGACATCATGCAGGTCGTTCTTTCTCAGCGGATGAGCAAACCGTTCGGCGCGAGTCCGCTGGCGCTCTATCGCTCACTGCGTTCGCTCAATCCGTCGCCGTACATGTTCTATTTCGACTTCGAGGACTTCCACGTCGTCGGCGCCTCACCGGAAATTCTGGTACGTCTGGAAGGAGATACGGTCACGGTGCGGCCGATCGCCGGCACGCGCAAGCGTGGGGCGACGTTCGAGGAAGATCAGGCGCTGGCGACCGAACTGTTCGGCGACGAAAAGGAATGCGCCGAACACCTGCAGTTGCTTGATCTCGGGCGCAACGATACCGGCCGGGTTGCGCGCATCGGCACCGTCAAGCTGACCGAGAAGATGACCATCGAGCGCTATTCGCACGTAATGCACATCGTCTCCAACGTCGAAGGCAAGCTGCAGCCGGGGCTCGATGCGCTCGACGTGCTGAAGGCGACCTTTCCCGCCGGCACGGTTTCGGGCGCGCCGAAAGTGCGGGCGATGGAGATCATCGACGAGCTGGAACCGACCAGGCGCGGCATCTACGCCGGGGCCGTCGGCTACCTCGGTTTCCACGGCGACATGGACCTGGCGATCGCCATCCGTACCGCTGTGCTGAAGGACGGGAAGCTGCACGTTCAGGCCGGCGGCGGCATCGTCGCCGATTCGACACCGGAAGGGGAATGGCAGGAAACGCAGAACAAGGCAAAAGCGGTGCTGCGTGCCGCCGAATTGGCCGAGAACGGCCTCGATACCCGTTTTGAGTGAGGTGCCTGCCATGCTGCTGATGATCGACAACTACGATTCCTTCACCTACAACCTCGTCCAGTACTTCGGCGAACTCGGGCAGGATGTCAAGGTGTTCCGCAACGACGCGATCACCCTCGACGAAATCGCCCGGCTCGATCCCGAGTTTCTGGTCATTTCCCCCGGCCCCTGTGCGCCTGCACAGGCCGGCATTTCGCTGGCGGCGATCAAGGCCTTCGCCGGCAAGATTCCGCTGCTCGGCGTATGCCTCGGCCACCAGTCGATCGGCGAAGCCTTCGGCGGGCGCGTCGTGCATGCCAAGCAACTGATGCACGGCAAGGTGTCGCCAGTGCATCACACCAACGTCGGCGTGTTCCGTGGCCTTCCCAATCCGGTCATCTGCACGCGCTACCATTCGCTGGCGGTCGAGCGCGAAACACTGCCCGACTGCCTGGAAATCACCGCCTGGACCGACGACGGCGAGATCATGGGGATGCGCCACAAGACCTTGCCGGTCGAGGGCGTGCAGTTCCACCCCGAATCGATCCTGACCGAACACGGTCACGACATGCTGAAAAACTTCCTGACGAGGTAAGCCATGACCACGATTACTCCGCAACAGGCGCTGCAGCGCACCATCGAACACCGAGAAATCTTCTTCGACGAAATGCTCGACCTGATGCGCCAGATCATGCGCGGCGAAATTTCCCCGCTGATGACGGCGGCGATCATCACCGGCCTGCGCGTCAAGAAGGAAACCGTTGGCGAGATCACAGCCGCCGCGCAGGTGATGCGCGAGATGTCGACGCGCATCGAAGTCGCTGACAACTCGAATTTCGTCGATATCGTCGGTACCGGCGGCGACGGGGCTAACACCTTCAATATCTCCACGACGTCGATGTTCGTCGTCGCTGCCGCGGGCGCCAAGGTCGCCAAGCACGGGGGGCGCAGTGTGTCCTCGAAGTCGGGCAGCGCCGACGCGCTTGAAGCGCTCGGCGTCAATATCAACCTGACGCCGCAACAGGTTGGCGACTGCCTGGCGGCGACCGGCATCGGTTTCATGTTTGCGCCCAATCACCACGCGGCGATGAAGAACGTCGCGCCGGTGCGCCGCGAAATGGGCGTGCGTACCATCTTTAACATCCTCGGGCCGTTGACTAACCCGGCGGGTGCGCCGAATTCGCTGCTCGGCGTTTTCCATCCCGATCTCGTCGGTATTCTGGTGCGCGTGATGGATCGTCTTGGGGCGAAGCACGTGATGGTCGTGCACGGCAAGGACGGCATGGACGAAGTCTCGCTCGGCGCGTCGACGCTGGTCGGCGAACTGAAGGACGGCAAGATCAGCGAATACGAGATTCACCCCGAGGATTTCGGTCTGCGCATGTCCTCCAACCGCTCGCTGCGTGTCGAGGACGCCGCCGAATCGAAGGACGTGGTCCTGTCCGTGCTCGACAACGTGCCGGGAACGGCGCTGGAGATCGTCGTATTCAATGCCGGCGTGGCGCTCTATGTCGCCAATCGTGCCGAATCGATCGGGCAGGGTATCGCCATGGCCCGCGAGGCGCTGGCCAGCGGTGCCGCGCGCGCCAAACTCGACGAATTTGCCCGCTTTACCCAGGCCTGTGCGGCATGAACGGCATGAAAGGTATAAATGCGCCGGACATCCTGAAGCGCATTCTCGCCGTCAAGGCGGAGGAAGTCGCTAACGCGCAAGCGGCCAAGCCGTTGGCCGTCGTGTGCGACGAGGCACGGGCGCAGCCGCCGGCCCGTGGTTTCGTCGAGGCGATCCGCGGCAAGATCGCCGCCGGGCAGTCGGCGGTGATCGCCGAAATCAAGAAGGCCAGTCCCTCGAAGGGCGTGATTCGTGCCGACTTCCGGCCGGCCGAGATTGCCGCCGACTACGCGGCGCATGGCGCGGCCTGCTTGTCGGTGCTGACCGACCGGCAGTTCTTCCAGGGCGCGCCGGAGTATCTGCAGACTGCCCGGGCGGCTTGCGCCCTGCCCGTGCTGCGCAAGGATTTTCTCGTCGATCCGTATCAGGTCTATGAGGCGCGGGCGATGGGTGCCGACGCCATCTTGCTGATCGCCGCTGCGCTCGACCTGTCGGCGATGCAGGACCTCGAAGCTCTTGCCCGCGAACTCGGCATGGCCGTGCTCGTCGAGGTGCACGACGGCGATGAACTCGAGCAGGCGCTGCAACTTGGGACGCCGCTGCTCGGGATCAACAACCGTGACCTGCGCAGCTTCGACGTTACGTTGCAGACCACGCTCGATCTGTTGCCACGCATTCCTGCGGACAAGATCGTCGTGACCGAAAGCGGGATTCTCGCTCCGGAGGATGTGGCGCTGATGCGCTGCAACCAGGTCAATGCCTTCCTCGTCGGCGAAGCCTTCATGCGCCAGCCGAGTCCGGGGCAGGCGCTGGCGGCGCTGTTTGCCGCCTGACCGCTACACCCCGCCGGAAAATCCCCGCTGCCGCCAGGCCTCGAACACCGTCACCGCGACGGCGTTCGAGAGGTTGAGGCTGCGCTGGCCCGGCAGCATCGGCAAGCGCAGACGTCGTTCGGGCGGGAATTCGGCCATCACCTCGGGAGGCAGACCGCTTGTCTCGCGGCCAAACACAAAAACGTCGTCAGCTTCGAAGGCGATTTCGTCCGGTCGTGCCTGGCCGCGGGTGGTGACCGCGAACAGGCGTCGCCCCGCCAGTGCTGCGGTGCAATGCGCCCAATCCGGGTGGCGGAATACCCGGGCGAACTCGTGGTAATCGAGTCCGGCGCGCTTCAATGAGCGGTCTTCCCATTTGAAACCGAGCGGTTCGACGAGGTGTAATTCCGCGCCGGTATTGGCGCAAAGACGAATCACGTTGCCGGTGTTCGGCGGAATTTCAGGCTGGAAGAGGACGACGGCGGTCAAATAAAACTCCGGAATTCGATGTGAAAGAAGTCGCTTTTTGTATCGGGCGGTATTTTCCTCGAAAGTGCTTTCATCACGGAAGAACACGCGCGACGACCAGCAGCGTAATGTCCGTTGCACCGTGCAGCTTGAGCGTCCGGGCGCATTCGTCGAGCGAGGCGCCGGTGGTCATGACATCGTCGACAAGCAGGATTCGCTTGCCTGAAAGATCGCCGCCGCAATCGAATGCGCCGCGGATGTTGCCTTCGCGTTCGCGCCACGGCAGCGCGGCCTGCGTCGGAGTGTGCCGGACCCGCTGGCAGATTTTTGTGTCGATCGGCAGGCGCAGTTCCTTGGCCACGGGCCGGGCCAGTTCCAGTGCCTGGTTGAAGCCGCGTTCCTGCAGGCGCTTGGGGTGTAACGGTAGTGGAATGATCAGATCGGCGCAAACATCACGGGCACGCTCGGCGAGGTGCCTGCCGAAATACGGCGCCAGAGCCAGGCGGTGCGCGTACTTGAACGCCTGGATCAGCTTGTCTGCCGGAAAGCCGTAATTGAACAGCGCCAGTGTTCTGTCGTAGTGTGGCGGCCGCGACAGACAGCGGCCGCAGGTTTCAGCGGCGGACGTCGGCAGGGCGCAACACGGGCAGCATTCGGACGGCAGGCGCGGCAGGTCATCCTGGCAGGCAGGGCAGAGAATTTGATGGCCGCTTGCCTGTCCACAAAGCAGGCAGTCCTGCGTCAGCAGGGCGTCAACGGCACGGCGGACAAGGTTTCCCAGCGTGGCCGGACGGCGCCAGTTTTGCGTTAGAATGCCCATTTTTTAATCAACAGCGCGGGGCGGCGTTAGTCGGCTTCGGCACGTTTTGTTTCCGGTGGCTCTTCATGAATACAGTTTCTTCCGCAGCATCCCTGGCTCCCGCGGCGAATGCGCCGGCAACAAAATGGACCGTCTCGCAGGTCGAGGCACTTTACCAGATGCCGCTGATGGATCTGCTGTTCCGCGCGCATCAGGTGCATCGCGAGAATTTCGATCCCAACGAGGTCCAGCGTTCGGCGCTGCTGTCGATCAAGACCGGTGGCTGTCCGGAGGATTGCAGTTACTGCTCGCAGTCGGCCCGCTACAAGACGGACACTGAGCGCGAGGCGCTGATGCAGGTCGAGGAGGTCGTCGCCGCGGCGAAAGAGGCGAAAGAAAAGGGTGCCACGCGCTTCTGCATGGGCGCGGCCTGGCGCGGGCCGAAAGAGAAGGAACTGGAAGTCGTCACGCAGATGATCCGCGAGGTCAAGGCCTTGGGCATGGAAACCTGCGTCACGCTGGGCATGCTCAAGGACGGCCAGGCGGAGAAACTCAAGGACGCGGGCCTCGATTACTACAACCACAACGTCGACACCGACGCCGAGTTCTACGACAAGGTGATCACCACGCACAAACATGCCGATCGCCTCGATACGATTTCCCAGGTGCGCGCGGCCGGGATCAAGGTCTGTTCGGGCGGCATCCTCGGGCTCGGCGAATCGCGCCGCAACCGCGCCGCGATGGTCGCCCAGCTGGCCAACATGAACCCGCCACCGGAATCGGTGCCGATCAACAACCTTGTCGCCATGCCCGGCACGCCGCTGGCGGCGGAGGAGAAGATCGACAGCTTCGAATTCGTGCGCACCATCGCCGCGGCACGCATCACTATGCCGAAGAGCTACGTCCGCCTTTCCGCCGGGCGCGAGGTGATGTCGCCGGAAATGCAGGCGATGTGCTTCTTCGCCGGGGCCAATTCGATCTTCTACTGCGACAAGTTGCTGACGGCGAGCAACATGGCGACCAACGTCGACCAGCAGTTGTTCGACAAGCTCGGATTGAAGGCAGTTTGACGCCTTTCGTCGATCCGCAACAGGTCCGGCGCAACTTCGCGCGCGCGGCCGCCGGTTATGACGCCGTCGCCGTCCTGCAGCGCGAGATCGCCTCGCGCATGCTGGAGCGGCTCGATTACGTGAAGATCCAGCCCGGCAGGGTGCTCGATCTTGGCTGTGGCACCGGCGCCAGCCTGGCGGCGCTCGGCGAGCGCTACCCGCAGGCGGGAATTTCCGGCGTCGATGTTTCCGAACCGATGCTCCGCGTTGGCAACCGGCAGCGTTCCCGTCTGCGCTGGCTGGTGCCTTTCCTGCGCGGGCCGAAGAGCGCTGCGCTGCTGGCCGGCGATGCGCAGGCTCTGCCGCTGAAAAGCGGTTCGGCCGGTCTCGTCTGGTCCAACCTGATGCTGCACTGGCTGGTCGATCCGCTGGCCGGTTTGCGCGAAATGCTGCGCGTGCTCGAAGTCGGCGGGCTGCTCATGTTTTCCACTTTCGGCCCGGATACGCTGAAGGAACTACGCGCCTGCTTCGACGATGCGTACCCGCACACGTTGCGATTTGTCGATATGCACGACTACGGCGACATGCTGCTCGAATGCGGCTTCGCTGATCCGGTGATGGATGTCGAGCGGCTGACCGTGACCTATCCGTCGCTCGACGCGCTTTTCAGCGAATTGCGGCAAAGCGGCGCCGCTTGCGCGATGGGCGAGCGCCGGCGCGGCCTGATGGGCCGCCATGCCTGGCGCCAGGCCTGCGACCGCTACGAGCAGTTGCGTGCTGACGGACGCTTGCCGGCATCGTTCGAGATTGTCTACGGCCATGCCTGGAAGCCCGAGCCGCGCACGATCGCCGACGGGCGCACGGTGATCCGTTTCGATCCGAAGCAACGCTCGCGTTAGCAGTCGTCAGGCCGCGAGGCCGCGTGGATTTGTTATGATTCGGTGGTTTGGCCGTTCGGCCGATTTCGTTTTTTCACGTCCCCCAGGAACTCATCATGTTGCAGAAACTCGCCTCATTCGCCGGCATCAAGGGGCCGGTCGTCACGATCATCATGGACGGCTACGGTCTTCCGAAAACCGACGTCGGCAGCGCCATTGCCGCCGCCAAGAAACCGAACCTCGACCGCCTGTTCGCCAAATACCCGAACATCACCCTGCGCGCCCACGGCACGGCCGTCGGCATGCCGTCCGACGACGACATGGGCAATTCGGAGGTCGGACACAATGCCATCGGCGCGGGACAGGTGTATAGCCAGGGTGCTTCGCTCGTGGCTGACGCCATCGCCACCGGGGCTATCTGGCAGGGCGAAGCCTGGCAGCAGGTTGTCGCGGGCGCCAAGGCCGGTGCCAATGGCAAGCCGGGGGTACTGCATTTCATCGGCCTGTTCTCCGATGGCAACGTGCACAGCCACATCGATCACCTCAAGGCGATGGTGCTGCGCGCCAAGGAGGAAGGCGTCAAGACGGTGCGCGTGCATGTCCTGCTGGACGGACGCGATGTGCCCGAGACCAGCGCGCTCGAGTACGTCGAGCCGTTTGAAGCGTTCCTCGTCGAAGCCAACAAGGACGGCTTCGACGCACAGATCGCCTCGGGTGGCGGCCGCATGACCATCACCATGGATCGCTACGAAGCCAACTGGAGCATGGTCGAGAAAGGCTGGAATACTCATGTGCTCGGCAAGGGCGACCAGTTCGCCAGCGCGGCTGAGGCGGTCAAGGGACTGCGCGCCAAGTTCCCCGGCACGATCGATCAGGATCTGCCGGCTTTCGTCGTCGCCAAGGACGGCAAACCGGTCGGCACCGTCGAGGATGGCGATGCGGTGGTGTTCTTCAACTTCCGCGGTGACCGCGCGATCGAAATCACGCTGGCTTTCGAGCAGGCAGATTTCGCCAAGTTCGACCGCGTGCGCGTGCCCAAGGTCACCTACGCCGGCATGCTGCAGTACGACGGCGACCTGAAGCTGCCGCAGCGCTTTCTGGTGCCGCCGCCCGCCATTCAGGACACCATGGGCGAGTGGTTCTCCAAGGCCGGCATCGCGCAGTTCGCCTGTTCGGAAACGCAGAAGTACGGCCACGTGACCTACTTCTGGAACGGCAACCGTTCCGGCAAGTTCGAGGGCGAAACCTATCAGGAAGTGCTGAGCGACGTCGTTCCGTTCGAGCAGCGCCCGTGGATGAAGTCCGCCGAGATCGCCGATGCGATGATCGAAGCGCTGAAGAGCGGCAAGTACCGCACGTTGCGCTGTAATTTTGCCAACGGCGACATGGTCGGGCATACCGGGAATTTCCGTGCCGCGACGATGTCCGTTGAAGCCGTTGATCTTGCGCTCGGCCGCATCCTGCCGGTGATCGACGCGTTGGGTGGCGTGGCGCTGATCACCGCCGACCATGGCAATGCCGACGAGATGTACGAAATCGACAAGAAGACCAAGCAGCCGGCGCAGAACAAGGATGGCTCGTTCAAGGCCAAAACGGCGCATACGCTGAACCCCGTGCCGCTGATCCTCTACGACAACGTGACCGGCGGAAAACTCGGACTGAAGCAGACGGAAACGGCGGGTCTGTCCAATATTGCGGCAACGACGGCCAACCTGCTTGGCCTGGAAAAGCACGCCAAGTGGGACGAGAGTCTGCTCGAGATCAAGTAACCTCGATCTCGTGACGAAAAAAGCGCAGGCGACCGGCCTGCGCTTTTTTTCGTCCTGATCCGGACGCGTATCAGGTGGTGATGTACGTTTCCAGCTGGTTGATGATGAACTGCTGCTGGCTGATGACTTCCTTCACCACGTCGCCGATGGAGACGATGCCCAGAACCTGTTTTTTCTCATCGACGATCGGCAAGTGACGAATGTGTTTTTCGGTCATGATCGCCATGCATTTTTCCATGCTGGTGTCCGGGCTGACGCAAATGACCTTGCCGGTCATGATTTCGCTGACCTTGGTGTGTTTGGAGGCTTTGCCTTGCAGAATCACCTTGCGGGCATAGTCCCGCTCGGAAAATACGCCGCAAAGTTCCTTCCCGTCGAGTACCAGCAGGGCACCGACGTCATATTCGGCCATGATTTCGAGTGCGCGCAGCACAGTTTGATCGGGGGCAATGGAGGCGAGTGGGCGGGTCTTGCTGGAGATCAGTTGCTTGAGTGTTTTCATTTTTTCTCCTTTTGGCCTGGTTGGCACGCTAAAGCCTTGATCGCCGATCGCTCCTAGCGCAGTCCCGCAATGTAATCGGCGAGGGCCTTGATCTGCTTGTCGGAAAGCTTGTCGGCAATCGCTCTCATCATTCTTTCCGGGTCGTTCGACCGTTCCTCGCTGCGGAAGTTCTTGAGTTGCAGTTCGGTGTATTCCGCATATTGACCGGACAGGCGTGGATACTGGACCGGCAGGCCGGCTCCGGCCGGGCCGTGACAGCCCGCGCAGGCCGGGATGCCGCGGTCGAAGTCGCCTTTGCGCCAGAGGTGTTTCCCGGCTTCCACCAGTTTTTCGTTGCTGGCTGCCGATGGCTTGATCTTCTGTTGCGAGAAATAGACGGCCAGCGCCCGCATGTCCTCGGTGCTCAGCGCAGCGGTCATGCCGGCCATGATCGCGTTGTTGCGTATTGCCGGTTTTCCGTCCTCGGCCTTGAACTCCTTGAGTTGCTTGAAGAGATAATCGGCACCTTGCCCCGCGAGGATCGGATTGGCCGCTGTCGGGCTGTTGCCGTCGGCTGCGTGGCAGGCAACACAGACCGTTTCGGCGATCTTTCGCGCTTTCTCCAGATCCGGTTTTCCGGTCGCGGCATCCGCGGCGAGCGCATTGCAGCAGAGGGTGGCGAGGAGTGCGATGGCCGTGGTGCGGATCATTGGAAAGCTCCTGTTGATAAGCTGGTCCGGAGACGCCGATTCAAACCTGATATTCTATAGCACTTTATCCAAGCTCCACGCCGCCCTAAGGGGGCTCTTCATGTCGCTTTTCAAGAACGTCACATTTCATACCACGGTGGCCAGTCTAAACGATTTGCCTGCCGATTCCGTCTGCGAAATTGCCTTTGCCGGTCGCTCGAATGCCGGTAAATCATCGGCCATCAACACGCTGGCCAACCATTCGCGACTTGCGTTCGTTTCCAAGATGCCGGGACGGACGCAGCATCTTAACTACTTCCGACTCGTCGACGGCAAGTATCTGGTCGACTTGCCTGGCTACGGTTTTGCCAAGGCGCCGGCGGAGATCCGCGCCCAGTGGGAGGGGCTTCTCGCTCCTTATCTGATCCATCGTTCCGCGCTCGCCGGACTGGTTCTGATCATGGACAGCCGCCACCCGATGACGGACCTGGATGTGCAGATGATCGACTGGTTCGCACAGACGGGCAAGCCGATTCATATCCTGTTGTCCAAGGCCGACAAGCTGACGCGTACCGAGCAGGCGCAGGTCGTCCGGGCCGTACGGGAAGCTCTCTCGGCGCTGGACGGTCGCTGTTCGGTACAGTTGTTCTCCAGCCTGAAGCACACCGGGGTTGCAGAAGCGGAGAAGGTTCTCGGCGCCTGGCTCGGTCTCGATGTTACGGAGTGCGAGGCCGCGCCACCGGTCGTGAGCGGCCCTCCGGGCAAGGTGGCGCGTCCGCGGCAACGCAAGGTACAGGGATGGGCAGCACGCTCGGCTGGAAAGGAAAAAGAAAAGGAAAAGGCGGCGGCAAAAAATAAAAAGCCCCCAGTCGCATGACCGGGGGCAAAAATGCCTTACGGGGATGTAAGGCACCCGCTCAGGGAGATGAAGCGGGAGATGGTGCGTGCCATCTGCGCAATTTGAGCAGATGAGTGGAAGATAGTTCCCGAAATTTCTGGATGAAGAATAACGACGAGGCTGGATGATGAATATCAACGATGGGGATTTTCCTGCGAGGCGACTGCGGCGCATGCGTCGCGACGATTTTTCCCGGCGCCTGATGCGTGAGTCGGTCTTGTCGGCCGATGACCTGATCCTGCCAGTATTCGTCCTGGAAGGGCTCGGGCGGGTCGAGTCGGTAGCGTCGATGCCGGGTGTCGAACGTCAGAGTGTTGACCGTCTGCTGGTAACCGCCGAGCGCGCGCTGCAACTGGGCATTCCGGCGCTGGCATTGTTCCCCGTTGTCGATCCGTCGCTGAAGACCGCCGGTGCGGAAGAGGCCTGGAATCCCGATGGCTTGGTGCCGCGCGTGGTTGCCGCGTTGAAGAAGGAATTGCCGGAGTTGGGGGTGATCACCGACGTTGCACTCGATCCTTACACCAGTCATGGGCAGGATGGATTGATCGACGCGAATGATCCTCGCGGCTACGTCCTGAATGACGAGACGCTTGAAGCGCTGGCGAAGCAGGCACTCACTCACGCCCAGTCCGGCGCCGATGTCGTGGCGCCTTCGGACATGATGGATGGACGGGTGGGGCGGATCCGTTCTGCGCTGGACGCCGCGGGGCATATCCAAACGCGAATTTTGGCCTATTCGGCGAAATATGCGTCGAGTTTCTACGGGCCGTTCCGCGATGCGGTGGGCTCTGCGGGGAATCTGGGCAAGGGGAACAAGGCGACCTACCAAATGGATCCGGCCAACACCGACGAGGCGCTCCGGGAAGTGGCGCTCGACCTGGAGGAAGGTGCGGACATGGTGATGGTCAAGCCCGGGATGCCATACCTGGATATCGTGCGCCGGGTCAAGGAGACGTTCCGTGTCCCGACCTATGCTTACCAGGTCAGCGGTGAATTCGCCATGCTCAAGGCGGCTGCTCAGAATGGCTGGCTGGATGAGAAGGCCTGTGTTCTGGAGAGCCTGCTGGCGTTCAAGCGCGCCGGGGCCGATGGAATTCTGACCTATTTTGCGCTCGACGCCGCCGGCTGGCTCCGGCGTTCCACGTAGCGGTGCATGACGGCGCCGGCGCAAATGCTGGCGAACCACGCGGTCAGAATCCCGGCAAGCTCGATGCCCGGCGTATGCGGCGGGAAACGTTCAAAAACGGCATTGATGATCAGGCATACCGGGAAATGCACCAGAAATACCGAGTAGGAAATCTGTCCCAGCCAGCCGAGGAGCCGTGTTTGCGGCCAACTCGCGATAAAGCCGAAGCTGCGTGACAGGCCGAGCGCCACGGCGACGATCAGCGCGACCAGAATGCGCGAACGGAAGTCGATGACCAACGCTGTCGCCGCCATGGCGACGATGAGCAGCGCCCACCACGCGACGTGATTGCGGCGGGTCCCCCAGTAGGCTATGGCGCCCGAGCCGTAGGCGCCAAAGAAATAGATCGCCCAGTTGTCCCACGCCGGATTGCGGTTGAAGTGGAACAGCGAGGCGGCGATTAGTACGGTGACGCAGACGAGGCCGGCATTCCGGGCTAAAGGCGTAATCCGGCGCGCCAGCCAGAGAACGATCAGCAGGATGGCATATAGCTGGAAGTCGATGGCGATGTACCAGACCCCCGCCGAGAGACCGTCGAATCCGAGAATGCTCTGCAAGAGAAGCAGGTGAGCAACGACTTGCGCCAAGGTGGGCGCGGGCGGGATCGACTCGTGCGTGATCAGCGATCGTGCAATCGCGGCAGCGGCGATTGCCAGCGCGAGGGCGAAGAAATACGGAATGGCGAGCTTGAGATAGCGCCGCCAGAGAATCTGCCCGAGCGGCTTGTCGGTCAGGCGTCCGTCGCGAGCCAGCGCCTGCGCGGCCAGAAAGCCGCCCATGACGAGAAAGGCCTGCACGGCGATCCGCGCATGTTGGGAAAGCCAGGAAAACAGTCCGGGCGAAAGCGTTTGCGCGTAATCGGACATGGGTCCGTAGAAGGCGAGATGATGCAGAACGATCAGCTGTGAGGCGACGGCTTTGATCGCGTCGATGAAATGAAGGCGCTGCGGAGCGTTGCGGGTGTCGTTCATGCGGAACGCTGACTCAGGCAGGCGACGAGAAGCATCGGCCATTGCACCGGCCAGTCGACCAGCGGTTCGCGGACGAAGCCGCTTTTTGCGTACTGCTGCCAGCGTCCGATGACGTAGCAGAGCAGAAGATTGGCCAGCGCGCCGAAATCCGCATCGGGAGAAAGGCGGTCCTGTGTCGCTGCGACGCGGAGAGCTTGCTTGATCGACGCTTCGACCTTGTCCAGCAACTGGTTGATGCGTAATTGCAGGCGTTCCTTTTCATTGACCAGCGCATCGCCGATCAGCACCCGGGTCATGCCGCGGTTACGTTGGGCAAATCCCAGCAGCAGGGCGACGATGTGCTCGACCTGGTGCAAGCCATCCGTTTCTTCCGCCGTTATCCGGTTGATGACACTGAACAGGCTGCTTTCGATGAATTCGATCAGCCCCTCGAACATCTGGGCCTTGCTGGCGAAGTGGCGATAAAGTGCTGCCTCCGAACACTCCAGTTGTGCAGCCAGCGCCGCCGTGGTGATCTTCTCGCCCCGCGGGGCCTCGAGCATGGCCGCCAACGTCTGCAGGATCTGCAGGCGTCGCTCGCCGGGCTTGGTCGTCATTCCCGTTCCCTGTCTGTTTGGGTTGTTCTGGCTTCTGTCGGACGATTATAGCGAGCCAAGCCGGTCGGGCAAATCGAGAACGCTCCGGATTTGAACGTCTGCACAGGGCGGCCTGCGCGTGCTTCGCGTCACCCAGACGGTTTTCATGCCGAGCCGCTTGGCGGTCATCAGGTTGGGTAGTGTGTCCTCGACCATGATGCAGCGGCGCGGGTCGAGACTCTCGCTACGGAGAACACGCAGAAAACCCTGGATTGCCGGCTTGGGCTGGTAACGCAATTGCTCGACGGAGTAAACGGCACTGAAGCAGCGGCGGATGCCGATGATGTCCAGAATGGCCTCGGTGTAGTGGATGGGTGCGTTGGAAAAGATGATTTTCCGCCCGGGGAGGCGCCGAAGCGTCGCCTTCAACGGACTCTCTGCGACCACCATGCGGCTGAGGTCGGGAAACTGGTGGGTGTGGTGCAGGAAATGGCGCGGATCGACGTCATGGTGGCGCATCAGGCCGAGCAGCGTCGCGCCGTAGCGCCGCCAATAGTGCTGCCGGAGTTGCGTCGCGGCGGCTTCGTCCAGGTCCAGATGGCGACAGATGTAGTCGCGCATCGATCGCCCGATGTGCGGGAAGATGTGCGCGCTGGCGTTATGGAGGGTGTTGTCGAGATCGAAGAGCCAGGTACGTGGGCGGGAAATGACCTGGTTCGACAAGGTGTGCTCCCGCCCGCTGTGGCTCAACTGTTTCTTAGCTGCTGCGGATCATCGTGCCGACACCGCGGCTGGTGAGGATTTCGAGCAACAGGGCATGTTCGACACGGCCGTCGATGATATGGACACTCTTCACCCCGCTGCGCGCGGCGTCCAGCGCGGAGCCGATCTTCGGCAGCATGCCGCCGTGCAGCGTGCCGTCCTCGACCATGGCGTTGATCTGCGCCGGGGTGACGTCGGTCACCAGTTTTCCGTCCTTGTCGAGGACGCCCGGGGTGTTGGTCAGCAGCACCAGTTTCTCGGCGCGAAGCACTTCGGCGATCTTGCCGGCGACGACGTCGGCGTTGATGTTGTAGGTTTCGCCGTCCTCGCCGACGCCGATCGGCGCGATCACCGGAATGAAGGTGCCGGCTTCGAGGTGGCTGATCAGCGAGGGGTCGATCTGGGTGATGTCGCCGACCATGCCGATGTCGATCAGGTCGTCCTGCTTGTCGCGATTCTGCAGGTACAGCTTCTTCGCCCGGATCATCCAGCCGTCCTTGCCGGTCATGCCGACCGCCTTGCCACCGGCCTGGTTGATGAGGTTGACCACATCCTTGTTGACCTGTCCGCCGAGCACCATTTCGACGATTTCCATCGTTTCGGTATCGGTGACGCGCATGCCCTGGATGAACTCGCCTTTCTTGCCTACGCGGGTCAGCAGATTTTCGATCTGCGGACCGCCACCGTGGACCACGACGACGTTGAGGCCGACGAGCTTGAGCAGCACGACGTCACGCGCGAAGCACTGTTTCAGCTTCTCGTCGATCATGGCGTTGCCGCCGAATTTGACGACGATCGTCTTGCCGTGGAAACGCTTGATGTAGGGCAGCGCTTCTGCAAGGATGGCGGCTTCCTGCGCGGGGGTATTCTGTGCGGTGGTCATGGTCCGGTTCCTTTCAAAGACTGCCGGATTTTACTCGCCGGGGGGGTAAATAAAAAGCGAGGCGCAAGCCTTCGCCGAGTCAGCGCGCACGGCGTGTCAGGCGCTCCGGGAGCGCGAGGATCGCTTCGCGATTGGTCCAGGAAAAACATTTCTCGGCCGCCGCCTGCCATGGGAGCCAGCCGTAGGCGAGGTGTTCGTCGGGGGCGATGCGTACGGGCCCGGGGCTCGGCACTTCGAGCGAAAAAACGTGTTCGGTGTTATGGCTGACGCCCGGGGCGTAGCGGTGGCGCCATTCGGCGAAGATTTCGAAAACGTTGGTGACATCCCAGTCGGTGAAGTGTTCGGCCGGTGCAACGAGGCCGGTTTCCTCTTCCACTTCTCGCCGGGCCGTTGCGAGAAGCGGTTCACCGTCCTCCTGGCTGCCGGTGACTGACTGCCAGTACCCTGCGTGCGATGTCCGTTCCAGCAACAGGACCTGCAGGTCGGGCGTGTGAATGACGACGAGGACGGAAACCGGTCGCTTGAAGCTCATGTCACTGTCGGCAGTGTCGCCAAGCCGTCGGCTCTCAGGTCGTAGAAGATCCAGAAGGGGACGCCATTGCTGCGCCACTCTTCGATCACTGCGGCAAGCACCTCGTTGAACTGGCGAAAAGGTGTGCCGGAGGCGTGCAACGAGTCGGCGCCGGCAATGATCAGCACGTATCCCGCGGCCTCGTGCCATGAAAAATCGGTGAGACAGTCCTTGAGCGCGTCGAGGTTGGCGCCGTACCACTCCGGCAAATTCAGTGCCTCGCCAAAACCGGAGAGGATCGTCGGCATCTCGGCGGCGTCACGCAGATCGACGCGGAAGCACGGGTAGTCAAGCGAATCGGCTGCCCCCTGAAGCGGGCCGATCCCGCTTGAGGGAAGGTGGTAAATGCCACAAAGCTCGGGCTTTGCCAGCAGCTTGCGCAACGTTTCCGTCTTCATGCCTGTTCTTTACTCCTGGATGCGGCGAAAACTGCGGTAATGGTCGTGCGTGTAATAGTACTCGCTGGATCGCGTGACGTCGTGATTGCGCCCCCTGCCTGCGACGATTCGGCGGGCGCCACGATCGCGGCTGCCGGGCGTCGGAACGGTGTATTCGCGGTAGTATCCGCGGGAACGTAAGGGAAGTCGCTTCTCGAAGTTGCCGAAGGTGCTGCCATCCTTGCGTGGGTAGGGGAACGGGCCGCCACGTTTGATCAGGTCGAGCGTTTGCCGGGCTTCGGGAGGCAGGTCGGCCAGCAGGACCGAATCGATTTTTCCGCTTGCCGAGGCGTCGCGAGCAAACGCCGGCAGGTTGAAACAAAAACCGGCTAACGCCAGAAAGGCCGTTAGCCGGAGGATTGCTGCAAACCGCTTCATCGGTCTCAGGTTTTGGAGCCTTCGCCCGCGGTTTCAACTTTTTGCCGCAACCGGATGTGCAGTTCGCGCAGTTGCTTCTCGTCCACCGGGCTGGGGGCGTTGGTCAGCAAACACTGGGCGCGCTGGGTCTTCGGGAAGGCAATCACGTCACGGATCGATTCGGCGCCGGTCATCATCGTGACGATGCGATCCAGACCGAAAGCCAGCCCGCCGTGTGGTGGCGCGCCGTACTTGAGTGCGTCGAGCAGGAAGCCGAACTTGAGTTCCGCTTCCTCATCACTGATGCCGAGTGCCTTGAATACCTGCTCCTGAACATCGGCGCGGTGGATACGCACGGAACCGCCCCCGAGTTCCCAGCCGTTGAGCGCCAGGTCGTAGGCCTTGGCGAGGCACTTGCCCGGGTCGGTGGCGAGCAGCGGGAGATGTTCGTCCTTCGGGCTGGTGAAGGGGTGGTGACAGGCGACCCAGCGCTTGTCCTCCTCGTCGTAATCGAACATCGGGAAGTCGACGACCCACAGCGGTTCCCAAGCCTTGCCGTTGAGGAAGCCCTTTTCGTGGCCGATCTTGATCCGCAGGGCACCGAGTGCGTCGTTGACGACCTTGACCTTGTCCGCGCCGAAGAAAATGAGGTCGCCGGACTGCGCGCCGGTGCGCTCGATGATTGCCTTCAGCGCGGCTTCGTTCAGGTTCTTGACGATGGGCGACTGCAGCCCGGTCTCGTTGATCTGCGTGACGTCGTTGACCTTGATGTAAGCCAGTCCCTTGGCGCCGTAGATGCCGACGAATTGCGAGTAGGCGTCGATTTCACCACGGGTCAGGCCAGCGCCGCCGGGGATGCGCAGGCCAGCCACGCGTCCGCCCTCGCTGTTGGCTACAGTGGCGAACACCTTGAACGGCACGTCCTTGACCGCGTCGGTCAGTTCGGTCAACTCCAGCGTGACGCGCAGGTCTGGCTTGTCAGAGCCGAAACGGTGCATGGCCTCGGCGTAGGAGATGCGCGGGAACGGATTCGGCAGGTCGGCGTTGATCGCGTCCTTGAAGACGTAACGAACCAACTCCTCCATGATGCCGGTGATTTCCTTTTCGCCCAGGAACGAGGTCTCGATATCGACCTGGGTGAATTCCGGCTGACGGTCGGCGCGCAGGTCTTCGTCGCGGAAGCACTTGGTGATCTGGTAGTAGCGGTCATAGCCGGCAACCATCAGCAGCTGCTTGAACAGTTGCGGCGATTGCGGCAGGGCGAAGAACTGGCCGGAATGGACACGCGACGGCACCAGGTAATCACGGGCGCCTTCGGGTGTGCTCTTGGTCAGCATCGGTGTTTCGATGTCGATGAAGCCGGCGTCGTCGAGGAAGCGACGGAACGCGCGTGCCGTCTTGTAGCGCAACAGCATGTTCTTCTGCATCTGCGGGCGGCGCAGGTCGAGAACGCGGTGCGTCAGCCGGACGTTTTCGGACAGGTTGTCGTCGTCGAGGCTGAACGGCGGCGTCACCGAGGGGTTGAGCACGTCGATGGCGTGGCAGAGGATTTCCACTTCGCCGCTCGGCATGTTCGGGTTGATCGTTCCTGCCGGACGGGCACGGACGACACCGGTGATCTTCAGGCAGAACTCGTTGCGCACCGATTCGGCGATGGCGAACATCTCCGGGCGATCGGGGTCACAGACCACCTGGGCCAGCCCTTCACGGTCACGCAAATCGATGAAAATGACCCCGCCGTGGTCACGCCGGCGATGCGCCCAGCCACACAGGGTGACTTCCTGGCCGATCGTCTGTGAATTGAGTTGTCCGCAATAATGGGTTCGCATGTTAATCAAGAATGGAGTTGGTTGACTGGTTAGGGCTTTTTCGGGTGCGCGGGTGGCGCGACGACGCCCATCGAAATAATGTACTTGAGTGCTTCGTCGACGTCCATGTCTAGTTCGATGACATCCCGCCGGGGAAACATCAGGAAGAATCCCGACGTCGGGTTTGGCGTCGTGGGAACATAGACGCTGACATGCTCGCCGTCGAGATGGTTGACGACGTCGCCTCCGGGGTCGCCCGTAAGAAAGGCGATGGTCCACGATCCCTGGTGCGGGTATGGCACCAGCAGAGGCTGGCGAAAGGCCATCCCCGACGGCGAGAGAAGTGTGTCCGAAACCTGTTTGACGCCGTTGTAGAGCGAGTTGACGACCGGGATGCGGGCGAGCAGCTTTTCCCACCACGCTACCAGTCGCTGGCCGATGATGTTCGCCGCGAGAATCCCCGTCGCCAGAATGATCAGCAGCGTGACGACGATTCCCGCGCCGGGGATGTCGAAGCCGAGCAGGCTGTGCGGATGGATGGTGGGCGGGAGAAGTCGCAGGGACTGGTCAGCAACACTGGCGATCAGCGACAGAACCCAGGCGGTGATCGCCAGTGGGACCCAGATCAGCAGCCCGGTGATGAAATAGCGCTTGATCAACTGGCCGCGCACGCAGTTGCTCCCGGGCAGACCTCGCAGGCTGGGGAGCTTTCCTTTTTGGGCGAAGAGTTGCTGCCGTTGCCGCCTTTGAAGTCGGTGGCATACCAGCCGGTCCCCTTGAGCTGGAAGCCGGCGGCCGTCAGTTGTTTTTCATAGGTTTCATGGTTGCATTCCGGGCAGGTGACCAGCACCGGATCGCTCATTTTCTGCAAGTGATCTTTTTCAAAGCCGCAAGAGGAGCAGCGGTAGGCATAGATCGGCATGGCATTCGTTCCATCTGCAACAAAGTCGTTGATTATACCCGAAGGAGACTGGCTACATCGGGCTCGCGGAACCGGAAATTGGGCCGAACGCCATGATTTCAAGGCGTTTATTCATGCGAGCTGGCGAACACTATCTGCTTACATCAGCAGCAGATACTGGCGCGTGATCTCTTCCCCCCAGAACAGCGCGAGCAATCCTGCCGTCGCGAGATAGGGGCCGAAGGGGATTGGAACGTTCCGGCCCTTTTTGGCCAGGATGATCAGCAGGATGCCGATGATTGCGCCGACCAGCGAGGAAAGAAGCACGATGAGCGGGAGCATCTGCCATCCCAGCCAGGCGCCGAGTGCGGCGAGCAGCTTGAAATCGCCATACCCCATTCCCTCTTTTTTGGTTAGCAGTTTGAAAGCCCAGTAAACCGACCAGAGGGAAAGGTAGCCGGCCATCCCGCCGATGACCGCCGTGGGCAGGTCGGCGAATACCCCGTGCAGGTTGAACAGCAAACCGCACCAGAGCAAGGGGAGCGTGATGGCATCGGGAAGGTAGGTGGTGTCGAAGTCGATGAACGCCAGCGCTATCAGCGACCAGATAAGCAGGATGGCTCCCAGTGCGCTCCAGTCGAAACCGAAATGCGCCGCGGCGAAGCCGGTCAGGAGTCCTGTCAGGGCTTCAACGATCGGATACCGCGCCGATATGGGCGCGCGGCAGTGGGCACACTTCCCGCGCAGTGCCAGCCAGCTGACGATCGGAATGTTTTCAAGCGCGCCGATGCCGTGTCCACACACCGGGCAGCGGGAGCGAGGTCGCAATAGTGATAGCGGTTCGGCCTCAGGGACATCCTCGCCACGCAGTTCCGCGCACTGGGTCTGCCACTCGCGCTCCATCATTCTGGGTAGTCGATGAATCACGACATTAAGGAAGCTTCCGACCAGCAGGCCCAGCAGGCCGGCAACGAACGGGAAAATATTGGGCTGAGTCAGTGCTTCCAAAGAAAATCCTCGCGTCGTGATCTGCTAAACAACCGCGCCAAGCTTGAAAATCGGCAGATACATGGCGATGACCATGCCGCCAATCAGAGTGCCGAGCACAACCATGATGATGGGCTCCATGAGGCTTGATAAGGCCTCCACAGCATCGTCGACTTCGGCCTCGAAAAAGTCCGCGACCTTGCCGAGCATGGCATCGAGCGATCCTGATTCCTCTCCGATGGCCACCATCTGGGTAACCATGTTCGGGAACAGGTTGGTGTTCTGCATCGCCGAGGTCAGGCTGGTTCCCGTGGCGACTTCGCCCTGGATCTGCTTCGTTCCCTGCTTGTAGACGTAGTTGCCGGCGGCACCGCCAACCGAATCCAGCGACTCCACGAGCGGGACGCCAGCGGCGAACATGGTGGACAGTGTGCGAGTCCAGCGCGCCATGACGGCCTTGCGGATGATCGGGCCGAACAGCGGCAGGCGAAGGAAAAACCTGTCCATCATGAACTGCATCTTCTCGGAGCGTTTCCAGGTGTAGAAGAAGGCGAAAAGCCCCCCGCCGATGCTGCCGAAAATCGCCCACCAATAGGCGACGAAGAAGTCGGACATGGCGATGACCATCAGCGTTGGCGTGGGCAGGTCGGCGCCAAAACTGGTAAATACGTTCTTGAATGCGGGGATGACGAAGATCATGATCACCGCGGTGATGATGAAGGCGACGATGATCACCGCAATCGGGTAGAAGAGCGCCGCTTTGATCTTCGACTTGATGGCGAGCATCTTTTCCTTGTAGGTCGCCAATCGGTCTAGCAGTGTTTCCAGAATGCCGGCCTGTTCGCCCGCGGCGACAAGGTTGCAATAGAGCGCGTCAAAGTGCAGCGGAAACTTGCGGAATGCTTGCGACAGCGAACTTCCCGTTTCGACGTCTGTTTTTATATCCAGGAGCAATTTGCCGACGGACGGGTTGTCGTGTCCCCGTCCGACGATGTCGAACGTCTGCAGCAGTGGTACGCCCGACTTCATCATCGTTGCCAGTTGTCGCGTGAACAACGCAATGTCCTTTTCGGAGACCTTCCTTCCGCCTCTGAATTTCTGTTTTGAAATCTTCGTGACCAGGATGCCTTGCCGGCGCAAGGTGGCGTTGACCACGGCTTCGCTGGCCGCCCGCTGTTCCCCACGAACGATTTTTCCGGCCTTGTTTTTTCCGACCCACAGGTACGTGAATTCCTTGGCCTCCCGTCCGCGTCTGGCTGCTTGTGCCGCTGTTGCCATGTTGTCCCCTTTGTTTTTCAGGCGTTGGTACTGCCGAGGACTTCCTCGAGCGAGGTTAGCCCTTGCATTACTTTGCGCAACCCGGAGCGCCTCAGGTCGTTGACTCCCTCTCGACGCGCCTGTTCGGCAATGTCCAGCGATGTTCCATTACTCATGATGATGCGTTGAATGCTTTCTGTTACTGGCATGACCTGATAGACCCCGACGCGTCCCTTGTAACCGGAACCCTTGCATCGATCGCATTCACCCGGTTCATACAAGACCCAGTCACCATCAAGGTCCTCTTCGGTGAATCCGGCGTTCAGCAAGGTTTCTTCCGGTGTGTCGATCGGGCGCTTGCATGTGCACAATCGGCGGACCAGTCGCTGTGCGGTGATCAGCAGGACGCTGGAGGCTATGTTGAATGTGGGTACGCCCATGTTCATCAAGCGCGTGAGCGTCGACGGGGCGTCGTTGGTGTGCAGTGTGGATAACACCATGTGCCCCGTTTGCGCTGCCTTGATGGCAATTTCGGCGGTTTCCAGATCGCGGATTTCACCCACCATGATGATATCCGGATCCTGCCGCAGGAAGGCTTTGAGCGCGACGGGGAAGGTCAGTCCCTGGCGGTCATCGATGTTGACCTGGTTGATTCCGGGCAACGCGATTTCGGCCGGATCCTCTGCCGTGGAGATGTTGATTCCCGGTTTGTTGAGGATGTTCAGGCAGGTGTAGAGCGACACGGTCTTGCCCGAGCCGGTTGGGCCGGTGACCAGAACCATACCGTAGGGGCGCTGAATGGCGTCGAGGAGGAGTGCCTTCTGCTCCGGTTCGTAACCAAGCATGTCGATTCCCAGCGTGGCGCTGCTGGGGTCGAGAATCCGGAGGACGATTTTTTCTCCGTACATCGTCGGGAGGGTGCTGACCCGGAAATCGATGGCGCGGCTCTTCGACAACACCAGGCGCATGCGCCCGTCTTGCGGAACGCGTTTTTCGGCGATGTTCAGGCGGGAAATCACCTTGATGCGCGATGCAATCTTTTCCTTGATCGCCAGAGGGGGGGATGCAATTTCGCGCAGGATTCCGTCTATGCGGAAACGAATGCGGTAGTTCTTTTCGTAAGGTTCGAAATGAATGTCTGATGCCCCGTCGTTGATCGCATCGAGCAGCATCTTCTGGATGAAACGAACGACGGGAGCGTCGTCGACCTCGACGGAAGCTGCTTCGTCGTTTGCCTTGTCGGCGGCGTCTTCGTCAGTGAACTCGAGATTGATGTCCTCGCTGACCAGGTTCTTGAGCGTCTCTTCGGCTGACTCGGAAAGCGTCGTAACGAGCGGCGAGAGAATCGTTTCATCGACAATGACCGGGTCGACGGCCAGGCCCGTCTGGAAGCGGATCTCGTCGAGTGCGCGCAGGTTGGTCGGGTCGGCGATCGCGACGGCGAGCCTGTTGCCGCGCTTGTGCAGCGGGATGACGCGATGGGTTGCGATCAGCTTTTTGTCGATTGCCGACTTGAGGATGTGCGCCTCGTCGAAAGCGCCCAGATCAAGTAACGGATAGCCGAAGGTCTCGGCGGCAAAGCGGGCGATTTCGCTGCCGCCAATCTTCTTCGAGTTGACAAGTTGCTCGATGAATGTGGTCCGGGTGGCAGAGGCCTGCGATGCCAGTGTTTCAGCTTCGCTTTCACGAATCCGCCCGGCTTGAACCAGCGCACGTGCGAGACCGCTCAAGGCCGAGTGTTGGGGATTTGCTGCCATGTCTGCCTGATGATTAGACCCGGGAAGTGGATGTGCATAGGAAAAATGCCAGAAGGATCATGCAATGAGTTTCCCGGTTTGTAAAGCCGGGAGGGTGGGAGCGATTGCTTCTGAGTACTCTGCCAAATCTCATATTCTTCCGAGCACTATCTCCGATACGAAACGGGTTCCTATATAGGCGAGGAAGAGAAGAAGGAAGCCGGCAAGTGTCCACCGCTGGGCAATTCTTCCGCGCCACCCGTAGATTTTTCTGCCGAGCAGGAGTGCTGCGAATACGCCCCATGAGGCAATGGCGAATACGGTTTTGTGGTCCAGGGTGAAGGCCTTGTCGAAAATCTCCTCCGAGAAAAAAACACCGCTGACGAGCGTGAGTGTCAGCAACAGGAAGGCGATGCCGATCAGGCGAAACAGCAATGTTTCCATGGCAAGAAGCGGCGGGGCGCTCAAACGGCCGGCTTCCAGCGGGTTTTGATGAAGTTTTCGCTCGATGAGGCCCATGAACAGGGCGTGCAGGGCGGAAAGCGTTACCAGGCTGTAAGCCAGCATGGCGGTGAGGATATGTGCCTTGAATTCCGGCGAGGCGGCATGGGTGATTTCGTGGGTTTGCCGGAACAGCGCGGGCGACAGGGCGGCCGCGGCCGCCAGCGGCAGGATCAGCGGCAGCATTCCCTCCATCCGCGAACGGACACTGTCCAGCCAGTAAATGAGCACCGCCAGCCAGAGCATCAACGAGAAGGCGATGCTGAACGAGAAGCGCAGGGAGCCTGTAGAGAACAGGCTTTCGTACAGGCCGAACCCCTGCAGCGTCAGCGCCGCGGCGAGGACGAGCCGTTCCAGTCCGTGCCTTGTGTGGCCCGCCGAGTCAGACGAATTCACCCGTCGCGTTTGCCAGAAACGAATGCCTAACCCGGCATAAAGCAGGGCAGCAGCGATGTGGAAGGCGAGGTGCAGTAGAATGTCCGGCATTTTTCAAGTCTACACCAAGCCGGAAATCAAATGCTCGACAACCTGACCCAGCGCCTCTCCCGCGTCATGAAGAACTTGCGCGGGGAAGCGCGCTTGACCGAAACCAACATCGCCGATGCGTTGCGCGAGGTTCGCCTTGCCCTGCTGGAAGCCGATGTGGCGCTGCCCGCCGTCAAGGCGTTCATTACTGCCGTCAAGGAGAAGGCTGTCGGCGAGGAGGTGATCGGCTCGCTGAGTCCGGGGCAGGCGCTTGTCGGCGTTGTGCACCGCGAACTGACCGCGCTGATGGGCGAAGCGCACACCGGCCTCAATCTGGCCACGACGCCGCCGGCGATCGTCCTGATGGCCGGCCTGCAGGGGGCGGGGAAGACGACCACGGTCGGCAAGCTGGGGAAACTGCTGAAGGAAACGCAAAAGAAAAAGGTTCTGGTGGTTTCCTGTGACGTCTACCGGCCGGCCGCTATCGAGCAGTTGAAGACGGTTGCCGAACAGGCGCAGATCGATTTCTTCCCGTCGTCCCCAAGTGAGCAACCAGTACTTATCGCCCGGAATGCGGTTGACTGGGCAAGGCGGCATTTCTACGACGTGCTGCTCGTGGATACCGCGGGGCGTCTGTCGATCGACGAGGCGATGATGAAGGAAATCGCCGAGTTGCATGCGGCGCTCAAGCCGATCGAAACGCTTTTTGTCGTCGATGCCATGCTCGGGCAGGACGCCATCAACACGGCCAAGGCCTTCAACGAGGCCTTGCCGCTGACCGGCGTGATCCTGACCAAACTCGACGGCGACTCCCGCGGCGGTGCGGCGCTGTCGGTTCGCCACGTGACGGGCAAGCCGATCAAGTATGCCGGCGTGGGCGAAAAACTCACCGGTCTGGAATTGTTCCATCCGGAACGGATGGCCTCGCGTGTCCTCGGGATGGGGGATGTGCTGTCGTTGATCGAGGATGCACGAAAAGGGATCGACGAGGCGAAGGCGGTCGAGTTTGCCAAAAAGCTCAAGTCCGGGAAGAACTTCGACCTCAACGACTTCAAGGAGCAGATCGGGCAGATGCGCAAGATGGGCGGCATCACCTCGATGCTCGACAAGCTGCCGGCGCAGTTTGCTCAAGCGGCCAGCCAGATGCCGGTCGGGGGCGAGGACAAGGTGATCGGGCGCATCGAAGGGATCATCAATTCGATGACCCCCGGCGAGCGGAGCAAGCCGGAATTGATCAAGGCCTCGCGCAAGCGGCGGATTGCCACGGGCGCCGGGGTTCAGGTTCAGGAAGTCAACCGCTTGCTCAAGCAATTCGAGCAGACGCAGAAAATGATGAAGCAGTTCTCGAAAGGCGGAATCGGCAAATTGATGCGCGGGATGAAAGGAATGCTTCCCGGTATGCGCTAAAGCGACGCGGGAGTCTTTTTTCGCGTCGCCACGGTCTGGCGTGTGTTCGTGTAGGACCACTGCTTTTGCCAGGCGCCGTTCACGAGATTCGGGTATTCGGCGCGGCCGAGGCTGCCGTTGTAGCGGCCCAGTGCCCGGAAGAGGTCCCCTTTTTCGATGTCCAGATAGTGGCGCAGGATCGTGCAGCCGTAACGCAGGTTGGTGCGCAGGTGGAAAAGATTGTCGTCGCTGCGGCCGATCAGCTTGACCCAGAACGGCATCACCTGCATGAAACCGCGCGCGCCGGCCGACGATACGGCGTATTTCTTGAAACCGCTCTCAACCTGGATGAGGCCCAGAACGAGTTGCGGGTCGAGCCCGGCGCGAGTTGCTTCATAGTGAACAGCGCGCAGGAATTCGTGCCGGCTTTCCCGGTTCGGAATGCGTCGTTCCAGCCGCCTGGACATCTCCGTCATCCAGTCGATGGCGTCGATTGGGGAGCGGAATGAGCTCGTCAGCGGCGCCTGGTCGGCGATCGAGCGGGACAGCGCACCACGCACGCTGTCCGACAGCGGCTCGTATTTCTGCGCCCCGGCCATGGCGAAGGCCGGGAGCGTCAGCAGGACAACGATGAAGATCAGTCGGTGCACAGTCTGGCTTTGAGGAACGTGCCGATCGCGTCCAGCGGAACCATCTCCGCCTCGGCATCCGTCCGCCCCTTGTACTCCAGCTTGCCTTCCGCGAGTCCGCGTTCGCCGACGACGATCCGGTGCGGGACGCCGATGAGTTCCATGTCGGCGAACATGACGCCCGGCCGTTCGTTGCGATCATCGAGCAGGACGTCGATTCCGCATGCCTTCAGATCAGCGTAGAGCTTGTCGGCCGCCGCCTTGACGGCTTCGCTCTTCGCGTAGCCCATCGGTACGATGCATGCCTCGAACGGCGCAATGGCGCGCGGAAAGATGATCCCCTTCTCGTCGTGGCATTGCTCGATGGCCGCGCCAACAATGCGCGAAACGCCAATCCCGTAGCAGCCCATTTCCATGATCTGGCTTTGGCCGTTGACGTCGAGGAAGCAGCACTTGAGCGCTTCCGCATATTTCTTGCGCAACTGGAAGATATGGCCGACCTCGATACCGCGGCACAGTTCGAGCTGTCCTTTTCCGTCCGGGGAGGGGTCGCCGGCGAGGACGTTGCGGAAGTCGGCGACCGCCGCCGGCTCCGGCAGGTCGCGCCCGAAGTTGACGCCGGTCAGGTGGAATCCCGCCTCGTTGGCGCCGCAGATGAAGTCACTCATCGCCGCAGCTGTCCGGTCTGCGAAAACCGGAACGTCGCCGATACCGACCGGGCCGAGATAGCCGGGTTGGCAGCCGAGCGCGGCGATGATTTCGTCGTCACGGGCGAAGCGGAAGTCGCCGACGATTTTCTGCGTCTTGATTTCGTTGAGGTCGTGATCGCCGCGCAGCAGGATCATGGCGAATTGGGCGGCGGCTTCGCCGTCCGGCGTGCGCATGATGGCGATGGCCTTGACCGTTTGGGTCAGGGCGGCGCCGAGAAACGCAGCGACATCCTCGCACCGGGTTTTCTCCGGGGTGGCGACTTTGGCCATGGCTTCAGCCGCGGCCGCTCGGGGGGCTGTGGGCGCAAGCGCCTCGGCGAGTTCGACGTTGGCGGCGTAGTCGGAGCTCGGACAATAGGCGATCGCGTCTTCGCCGGAGTCGGCCAGAACGTGGAATTCGTGCGAGCCCGTGCCGCCGATCGAGCCGGTGTCGGCGGCCACGGCGCGGAACTTCAACCCCAGGCGGGTGAAGATGCGCGAATAGGTGTCGAACATGTTGCGATATTCGCGCTGCAGGTCATCGTAGCTGGTATGAAACGAGTAGCCGTCCTTCATCAGGAATTCGCGCCCGCGCATGACGCCGAAACGCGGCCGGATCTCGTCGCGGAACTTCATCTGCACCTGATAGAAATGCACGGGCAGCTGGCGGTAACTTTTTACTTCCTTGCGCACGATGTCGGTGATGACTTCCTCGTGCGTCGGGCCGATGACGAAGTCGCGCTGATGTCTATCCTTGAGGCGCAGCAACTCGGGGCCGTACTTTTCCCAGCGGCCGGATTCCTGCCAGAGTTCCGCCGGCTGCACGGCGGGCATTGACAGCTCTATGGCGCCGGCTCGGTCCATCTCTTCGCGGACGATGTTCTCGACCTTGCGCAACACACGCAGGCCCAGCGGCATCCAGGTGTAGATGCCTCCGGCCAGGCGCTTGATCAGGCCGGCGCGCATCATCAGCTTGTGGCTGACGATTTCGGCGTCCGAGGGGGCTTCCTTGAGGGTGGAAATGAAATAGTTGGAGGTGCGCATGATCGATGGTCTCAGCAACGGCGAGGAAAAAAGCGGATTCTACAAGACTGCGCGCCAATGGCTTGCCTTTCCAAGCGTTTCGAAATGTGAAAAAATCCGGGCAACCAATACATTTGCAGGTACAAACCAAATGCTCGATCGTGAAGGCTATCGCCCCAACGTCGGCATCATCCTCTGTAACGCGAAAAACGAGGTCTTCTGGGGCAAGCGAATCCGTGAGCATTCCTGGCAGTTTCCGCAAGGTGGCATCAAGCGTGGGGAAACTCCCGAGCAGGCGATGTACCGGGAACTCCATGAAGAAGTCGGTTTGCTGCCGGAGCACGTTGCCGTCCTGGGCAGAACCAAGGACTGGTTGCGTTACGATGTGCCGATCCACTGGGTAAAGCGCGAATGGCGCGGGAGTTACCGCGGGCAGAAGCAGATCTGGTTCCTGTTGCGGTTGGTCGGGCGCGATTCCGATGTGTCGCTGCGGGCAACCGACCATCCCGAATTCGATGCCTGGCGCTGGAGTACCTACTGGGTCTCCCTCGACGCGGTGATCGAGTTCAAGCGCGGCGTATACGAGCAGGCTCTCAACGAGTTGGCGCGCTTTCTCGATGCCGACCGTCGGCAGTCGAGACGCGATGCTTTTCGCCAGCGGGGCGCGGGGCAAACGGAGGTGGCAAGGTAGTGCGGCCGAAAAATGTTTTCTCTGCGGCATGGGGGAAGGTGCGTGCCCGTGTGACGGCTCCATCCGTCTTCCTGCTGATGGCCTTTCTGCATTTTTCAGCGGCAGGAGCCTCCGATCCGTTTGATAGTGAATTCGACGAGAAGCCGTGGTCCGAAATCGAGGTGCAGTTGCCAGCGTTCCCGAGTGAGGAGAATCTGATTCCCTTCCAGGTCGGGGCGGTCCGCGACCGGCAGTTCTTCGTGGACGGCGCTTCGATCTCGATCGGGAGTGACGAGGTTATCCGTTTCTCGGTTGTGGTGGTCAGTCCTTCTGGGGCGCGGAATATCAGTTATGAAGGGATGCGCTGTGTCACCGGCGAGCGGCGGTTGTATGCCTTCGGTCGGTCCGATCGAACCTGGTCCAAGGCGCGCAGCAACAACTGGATCAAGATCAAGGGGAGTGGCAATCAGTATCCCGTGGCTTTGTTTGTTGACTACTTCTGCTCGGTTGGGACGCGGACAATAATGACGCCCGACGATGCGGTGCGTGCCTTGCGTTACGAACGTTGAAGTGCTTTTCGATTGCAGAGGCTTGAATGGTTGACGATCTGATCATCGGTTTTGACAAGGCTTTGCGCACCCTGTTTGCCAAGGCGGTATCGCCGCGTGGAATTCCTGGAAGTGATCTTCCGGAACCTGAGATGTCCGCGGCTGAGAAGGCGCATGTCGCGGCGTTGATGCGCGTCAATCATGTCGGCGAGATTTGCGCCCAGGCCTTGTATCAGGGGCAGGCGATCGTCTGTCATGACGAAGGTGTGCGCGCTTCGCTGAATCATGCCGCCGATGAAGAGACCGAGCATCTGGCCTGGACCGAGCAGCGCATTGCCGAACTCGGCGGGCGGAAAAGTTACCTCAACCCTGTCTGGTACGCCGGGGCGCTGTCCTTCGGCATGCTTGCCGGAAAGTTCGGCGATGGCTGGAACCTCGGCTTTCTGGCCGAAACAGAACGACAGGTGGAGGCCCATCTTGAAGGGCATCTGGGCTTGCTGTCCGCAGAGGATGGCAAGTCACGGGCCATTGTTTCCCAGATGAAGGCCGACGAAGTGGCGCACGCAGAAATGGCAGTGGGCCTCGGGGCGAGGGAACTGCCGGTGCCGGTGAAGGCGGCGATGCGCCTCGCCGCCAAGGTCATGACGACGGTGGCCTACAGGTTGTAGCGAGATTCAGGCGGAGGTCTCCACGATTTCGAAGTCGTGCGTGATCTCGGCGGTCTTGCCCAGCATGATCGACGCCGAGCAATATTTCGATTTCGACAGCTCGATGGCTCGCGCCACGGCTTCCGGCTTGAGTTGCCTGCCGCTGACCTTGAAGTGAAAGTGGATCCGGGTGAAAACCTTTGGCTCCGTCTCGGCGCGTTCGGCATGCAGGCTGACCTCGCAGCCGGTCACCGCATGGCGGCCTTTCTTTAGGATCGAGACGACGTCGAACGACGTGCAGCCGCCAGCGCCGGCCAGGAGCAGTTCCATTGGCCGCGGCGCCATGTCACGCCCCCCGGCCTCGGGTGCGCCGTCCATGACGATCGCGTGTTTGCTCCCCGTCTCCGCCAGAAAAGACATCCCGCCTTCGATCCATTTGACCGTGCAATCCATAAGCTTCCTTTGCTCCATTCGGGCGAAAAAAATGATATTAAAACACCGATTGACATGCGCTGGATGCTTGCAATAGAATGTGCGGCTTTCCGTTATCAGGCATACAAGGACGGCTTTAGAAATGAAGACTTTCTCCGCCAAGTCGCATGAAGTGAAGCGCGAGTGGCTCGTGGTTGACGCCACAGACAAGGTGCTCGGCCGGCTCGCGACCGAGATCGCCCGCCGCCTGCGTGGCAAACATAAGGCAGAATTCACCCCGCACGTGGACACTGGCGATTTCGTCATCGTGACCAATGTGGAAAAGTTGCGCGTGACCGGCAACAAGGCCGACGACAAGATGTACTACCGTCACACCGGCTTCCCGGGCGGCATCTACGAAACCAACTTCAAGAAAATGCAGCAGCGTTTTCCTGGTCGCGTGCTCGAAAAGGCTGTCAAGGGCATGCTGCCCAAGGGGCCGCTGGGCTATGCGATGTTGAAGAAAATGAAGTGCTATGCGGGCGATACGCATCCGCATGCGGCGCAACAGCCCAAAGTTCTGGAAATTTAAGAGGTCGAAATGGCTGAAAACTACTATTACGGAACCGGGCGTCGCAAGAGTGCCGTCGCTCGCGTGTTCATGAAGCGCGGCTCGGGCAATATCGTCGTCAATGGCAAGCCGATCGACGAGTTCTTCTCGCGCGTGACCGGGCGCATGATCGTGCGTCAGCCGCTCGAATTGGTCGATCAATCGGCCGGGTTCGACATTCTGGTGAATGTTTCTGGTGGTGGCGAGTCCGGGCAAGCCGGCGCTGTTCGTCACGGCATCACCCGTGCGCTGATCGAATACGATGCCGAGCTCAAGGGCGTTCTGTCGAAGGCCGGGTTCGTGACTCGCGATGCGCGTGAGGTCGAGCGGAAGAAGGTTGGTCTGCACAAGGCGCGTCGTCGCAAGCAGTTCTCCAAGCGCTGATTCAGCATTCCACGCGTTCCGCGTGGGGTTGTTCATCAAGGCCGTCCTTCGGGGCGGCTTTGTGTTTTTGGGGGAGGCAGACTATCATTCGCCTCCTGCCAAGGAGGATGAAATGATCAAGGTTGGTATCGTAGGCGGCACCGGCTATACAGGTGTCGAGCTCTTGCGCTTGTTGGCCCAGCACCCGGCGGTTGAACTTTCCGCCATCACTTCGCGCGGTGATGCCGGCACGCATGTCGCTGCCATGTTCCCCAGTTTGCGCGGACGCGTCGATCTCGCGTTCGAAGATCCGGCAAAGGCCGATCTCAAAGCCTGTGATCTGGTCTTTTTTGCCACGCCCAACGGTGTTGCCATGCAGCAAGCCCCTGACTTGCTCGATGCCGGGGTGCGGGTCATTGATCTGGCTGCGGACTATCGTATCGCCGATGTCGCCGAATGGGAAAAATGGTACGGCATGAAGCACGCCAGTCCGGAATGGGTGGCGAAAGCGGTTTACGGTCTGCCGGAAGTGAATCGCGAGGCAACGCGTTCGGCCCGTCTCGTGGCCAATCCTGGCTGCTACCCGACCGCGGTGCAGCTTGGTTTCGCACCGCTGGTTGAAGCTGGCCTCGTCGAGATTGGCGGTCTCATCGCCGATGCCAAGTCGGGTGTTTCCGGAGCCGGACGCAAGGCGGAGGTCTCGTCGCTGTTCTCCGAGGCATCCGATAATTTCAAGGCCTATGGCGTGCCGGGGCATCGCCATCTTCCGGAAATTCGTCAGGGATTGTCGCGTCTGTCGAAGAACGGTCCTGTCGGGCTGACTTTCGTGCCTCACCTGACTCCGCTTATCCGCGGTATCCACGCGACGCTTTACGCCCGCATTACTGGCGAAGCTGATTTCCAGGCGCTCTACGAGCAGCGTTATGCCGCCGAGCCGTTCGTCGACGTGCTCCCGGCAAAGACCCATCCGGAGACCCGCTTCGTCCGGGCCTCAAACCTGTGCCGGATTTCCGTGCATCGGCCGCAGGGCGGGGATACGCTGGTGGTTCTCTCGGTAATCGACAATCTAGTCAAGGGGGCTGCCGGTCAGGCCGTACAGAACATGAACATCATGTTCGATCTGCCGGAAACCGAAGGCTTATGGCAGCTCCCGGTGCTGCCGTAAGGATTCGCCGGTTACGCCAGCGCTTCGGCATTACCGCGCCGCGCCTGGCCATCCGGGCGCATGTCGCGTGGTACTGGCGCGCGCTCCTTGCGGTTGCTGTCATCTCCGTGTCTCTTGCCGCGGCCGCATGGATTTACGATGCTGGGCGGAAAATGGCCGGCTATCACGCTGTCGAGCCGGTCGAAGAACTTCAGTCGCTGCGCAACTATGTGATGGAACTCGATACGGAATTGACCAAGCTGCGCGGCCTGGTCGGGTCGGGGGAGAGTAGTCTGCAGATGGAGCGGGCCGCCCAGCGCAAGCTGGCAAGCCAGCTTCGGCTACTGGAGAGCGAGAACGCCGCGTTGCGGGAAGACCTGGCGTTTTACGAGGGGCTTTTGCCCGGTGCGCCGCAAACGACGGAGAGTGGTGTCCGGATCGACAGGTTGCGAGTCGAGACGGCCGGAGCGGAAGGCGATTTTCTTTATCGGCTGTTGGTGGTCGTCGCCGATCAGCGCCGAGGCGGCGGGTTCAAGGGGGTGCTTGCCTTGCGCGCAATGATTGTGCAAAACGGAAAGAAGGCGACCATCGATATTCCCACGCAGGCGAAGGGAAGTTTGGAGGTCAAGCGCTTCCATCGTATCGAGGGGGCTTTTGCCATTCCCGCCGGGGCACGCCTGCTCGGCGTGGAGGCCAACCTGGTGCAGGATGGCAAGGTGCGCGCCACGCAGTCGGCAATGCTCTGAGAGTGTTTTGCCGAATTTTTAACAGGGAGAACGCATGTTTGGAGAGAAGAAGGGCAAAACGCCTCAGAACAGCATCGACAGCCTCATTGGTTCCGCCACCCGCGTCGAAGGGAATGTATTCTTTTCCGGGGGCTTGCGTGTCGATGGCACTGTGCGCGGAAACATCAGTTGCGAAAATCCCCGGGAAGGGACGCTCGTCGTCAGCGAAAAGGCCTGTGTCGAGGGCTCCATTACGGTCGGCCATGTGGTGATCAATGGCACTGTGATCGGCCCCGTGGTCGCCGGGGAGTCGCTGGAACTTCTCCCTTCGGCCCGAGTCACAGGTGACGTCGAGTATCATCGCATCGAGATGCAGCAGGGCGCGGTAATCGAAGGAAAGCTGCTCCATCGCAACAGCGCAGTAGTGGAGAGCGTGCCGGAAGTGCCTGGTAGTGCGAGCGAGTAGGAAAGATCGTGGCCGTGATGGCCGTTGATAAGGACTGAAACGGAAGGAAAGAGATGAACACCTCAGCAGATATGCCCATGCCTTTTATCTTCACCGACAGCGCGGCCAACAAGGTCCGTGAACTGATCGAAGAGGAGGGCAACCCCGAACTGAAGCTGCGCGTTTTCGTGACCGGCGGTGGTTGCTCCGGTTTCCAGTATGGCTTCACGTTCGACGAAGAAGCGGCCGATGACGATACCGCGATGGTCAAGAACGGTGTCACCCTGCTCGTCGATCCGATGAGCTACCAATACCTCGTCGGTGCCGAGATCGATTACACTGAAGGGCTGGAAGGCTCGCAGTTTGTGATCAAGAATCCGAACGCTACCTCGACTTGCGGTTGCGGTTCGTCGTTCTCGGCGTAATCTTCAGTAATGCTCAAAAAGAAACACCGGCGCAGGCCGGTGTTTCTTTTTGAGCTTCGGTGTCTCGATTATTCCGCGCTGGCCAGCCGGATCTGCTTGGCCAGATCGAGATGCGCGTGCAGTGCCTGCGTTGCCGTGCGGAATTGTGCCAGTTGCGCCTTGTCCAGCGGGATCGCTGTTGGTAGCGCCACGGTGGCCGGGTTGATCTGTTTGCCGGCGATGCGGAACTCGTAATGGAGATGCGGGCCGGTGGCAACGCCGGTCTGGCCGACAAAACCGATCGTGTCGCCCTGGCTGATGCGGGTACCCTTGCGGACGCCGGGCGCGAACCCGTTCAAGTGGCCGTAGGCGGTCGAGTAGTTCCCCCGGTGCTTGAGGACGATCAGGTTGCCGTAACCGCCCTGCCGGCCGGCGAAGTCCACTGTTGCATCGGCGACGGCGCGGACGCGGGTTCCGGTCGGGGCGCCGTAGTCGATGCCCTTGTGCGCCCGGGTGATGTTCAGCACGGGATGGCGCCGGGCGTTCGAAAAGCCGGAGGTTACGCGCGAGAACTCCAGCGGCGAGCGGAGAAAAGCCTTGCGCAAACTCTTGCCTTCGGCCGTGTAATAGCCGCCCCTCTCGCCACTGGCAAACCAGAAGGCCTGATAGGTAACTCCGTCGTTGACGAATTCCGCTGCGATCACCTTGCCGCCACGGACTTCCTGTCCGTTGTGGGTCAGCGATTCGTAGACGACCGAGAAGCGGTCGTCCTTGCGCAGGTCGCGGTAGAAATCGATGTCGCCGCTGAAGATTTCGGCAAGCTGGACGGCAACGCTGTCAGGAATGCCGGCCTCGTCGGTGGCGCCGAACAGCGAGTTGGTGATCTTTCCGGACTTGATCTGCAGGCTGGGTGAGAATTTTACGACCTTCTCGGTCGAGGCAAAGCCGGTCTCGTTCTTCTCGATGACCAGTGCCGAATCAGCGCTACCGAGTGGAAAGTGCAACGCCAGCAATTCCCCGCTGCCGGTCGTTTCGGCAGTGATCGACTTGCCGGGCCGGAGCTGCCGCGCGGCGCTGCGGGCCGCCGGATCCTGCTGGATGAAGGCCAGCGCCGCGGGGTCGGAAACGCCGAGGCGCATGAATAGGCTGCCGATCGTGTCGGAGCGCTGGATGCGTTCTTCGCGCAGGAAGGTTTCGTCAGCCTCGAGCGAGAGTGGCAGTACTTCGGGGTGGCCGAGCTGTTCGAGTACCGTCTCGATCGAGCCGGCCGGTGGCGCGCTGACCGGGGGGACTGCGGACGCGGCAACCATGCCGAGCAGGGCGATGGCGCCGAACGCACCGAGCGTCCAAGGGTGGCGGAGGCGGGTGGCCCAGTTGCTGCGAAAATGCCGGGTTGGGTTCTGTCTCGTGTCCATGGAAAAAACAGCCAAAAAAACTTTTGGGAGTCTAACAAAAAAACCGGTTGCGATGAATCGGCAACCGGGTATTTGAATTTTGAAATTCAACGTTCCCCGCAAAGAAGAGGCGCAAAGAACCTGCGAGAAAAGTGGGGTACAGGGATCGCAGCCGCTTGGTTCAGCGCTTTTCTCGACTTTCGGGTCTGTGCTGAGGTTTGCGGTTCAAGCGAAGGCGCAATCTGCCAGTTTTTTCATCTTCCGCCATAGCGTGACGCGGCTGATGCCCAGGCGGGTGCAGACTTCGTCGGCCGGGTACTTGGCCAGCAGGTTGCGGAGGATCTCCGATTCCATCTGCTTGAGCGAGGCGCATTCAGGGATGGTGATGAAGTCGGTTCGTGACGAGGCCCGCTCCTGGTCGCCCAGCACTTCATGGATGTGCCGGGCGTCGATCAGTTCATCGTCTCCGTAGGCCACCACTTCGGCGACGTTGCGCAGCTGGCGGATGTTGCCGGGCCAGGCGTAGGTTTGCAGCACATCTCTTGCCGCGTCGGTCAGGCGGGCATCGCGCCCGGCCTGGCCGGCGAAGCGACGCAGGTAGTGTTCGAAGATGGCCGGGATGTCTTCGCTGCGCGTGCGCAGCGGCGGCAGGCGCAGTCCGACGACGTGCAGGCGGTAGTAGAGGTCCTGGCGGAAGGCGCCAGTCTGCGTCTGCTGGAACAGGTCGCGGTTGGTGGCGGAGATGATGCGTACGTCGACCGGGATGATCTTGTCGTCGCCGATGCGCATGATTTCGCGTTCCTGCAGCACGCGCAGCAGGCGGCTCTGGATTTCCGGGGCGAGCTCGCCGATTTCGTCTAGGAACAGCGTGCCTTCGTGCGCGAGTTCGAACAGCCCGGGTTTCCCCCCTTTTCTCGCGCCGGTGAAGGCGCCGTCGACGTAGCCGAACAGTTCGCTCTCCAGCAGGCTCGGCGGGATCGAGGCGACGTTGACCGAGACGAACGGCCCCTGCTTGCGCCGGCTGTGGTTGTGGATGCTCTGCGCGAAGACTTCCTTGCCGGTACCGGTCTCGCCGTAGATCAGCAGGTTCGAGTCGTGCCCGGCGTAGGTCTTGGCGCGGGCGGTGAGCTGGCGGATGGATTCGGACTCGCCGATCACGTCGCCGAAGTGGTAGCGGGCGTAGAGGCCCTTCTTGTGGAACGACGAGCGGATCTTCGATTCGGAGGCCTGGATGCGCGTGACTTCGTGCAGGGTGATGACCTTGCCGCGCACGGCGTCGTCGAATTCCAGCGGGATGCTGCGGGCGATGACGTTGTTGCCGTTGATCGAGGTGACGAGTTCCTTTTCGCCGGAATCGAGGACCGACAGCGCGTGCTCGAAGTCCGGCGGGCTGGCCGGGCTGACCGCGCAGAGACGGCGCGCATGGCGGTTGAAGAAGTTGACCTCGTGCTCGGGGGTGAAGGCGATCACCGCTTCGTCGATGTTGTCGATGATCGCCGCCAGCTGCGCCGCCTGCAGCTTCTCCTGTTCCTTCGCCTTGATGATGCGCATGGCCTCGCGCAGCGCGGCGCGCAGCGAGGTCTTGCCGCTCTCCAGAAACACGGCTTCGAGCCCCAGTTCGCGCGCGGTGTTGAAGGCGACGCGGCAGCCGAGGAACGCCTGGAAGCCTTCGTCAGCCATCTGCCGGACCATCGCCGCGATGGCTTCTTCGCTTTCCTGCGGACGGATGCTGACCTGCGCGTCGAGGATGTTGAAGTTCCCGGCCGCGCCGCTGAACAGGTTGGGGTGGCTGACAATGCCGATGCGGCTGAAGCCCTTGCCGGTCAGCGTGCTCAGGTTGCTGAGCAGTTCGTTGAGCGACATGGCGATCTCGACGACGGTGATGCCGGGCACGCGCTTGGCCAGCTCGGCAAAGCCGCCGCGGGTGACGACGACCTCGGCCTCCGGGTATTCGCCAATATGGCGTACCACGCTGGCGTCGTCGGAGTCCCTGATCTCGATGCGGATGCCCAGCTCGCGGGCGACTTCCGGCGCGGTGTCGGAAATGCTCTGCATCGGGCTGAGCAGCAGGATGGATTGCATGGCGCGGCCTCCTCGAGGGCGTGAAGAGACGGGATGATGCCCGTTTCGTTTCAATAGTGCAATTTCAGGTGTTTCATAAATGAAAATATTGTAAATGATGATCTATATTAATCAATGGTTTACAGTTGGCATGCGTATTGCTAAATAGCCCTGGTGCAAACACGGTTACGTTTGTCACGTCATTTCAACCAATACCAATGAGGAGGACTCATGAACGTCATTCGCGCCAACAAGAAACTGCTGGGCATGCTGCTCGGCGTCGCTTTGTGCTTTGGCATGGGCAATGCGATTTCCGCCCAGTATTCGATCAAGATCGCGTACGAGAACAACCCGGGCGAACCGATCGACAAGGCGGTCAACGAGTGGGCCAAGCTGTTCGCGCAGAAGACGGGCGGCAAGGGGGAACTGAAGCTCTATCCGAGCTCGCAGCTCGGCTCGAAGAAGGACGTGATGGAGCAGATGAAGCTCGGCAGCGCGATCATCACCATCGCCGACGGTGGTTTCTTCGCCGACTACGTTCCCGATTTCGGCATCCTGATGGGGCCGTACCTGGGCAACGACTACAAGGACATCTTCAAGCTGGCCAAGACGCCGTGGTTCGCGGAAATGAACGACAAGCTGGCGGCCAAGGGCTTCCGCATCCTGACCTCCAACTGGCTCTACGGCACCCGTCACATGGTCACCAAGAAGCCGGTCAAGACGCCCGAGGATCTGAAAGGCCTGAAGATCCGCGTGCCGAACAACCGCATCCAGATTGACGCGATGAAGACGATGGGCGCCACCCCGACGCCGATGCCGCTGGGCGAAGTCTATCCGGCGCTGACCACCGGCGTGATCGACGGTGCTGAGAACCCGATCCCGGTGCTGTACGGCCAGAAACACCACGAGCCGGCCAAGTACCTGATCCTCTCCGGCCACCTCGACAACGTCAGCCAGTGGGTGACGAGCGACGCGTACTTCAAGAAGCTGCCGGCTGACATTCAGAAGGCGCTGACCGAATCGGCCGACGAAGCCGGCAACTTCATGACCAACATCATCCAGGTCGCCGAGAAGGAAACCATCGAGAAGATGAAGAAGGAAGGCGTGACGGTGATCGAGGTCGACAAGAAGGCCTTCCGCGAAGCCGCCAAGCCGACCTACACGCACTTCCCGGAATGGACGCCGGGTTTGTACGACAAGGTTCAGTCGTACCTGAAGTAATCCTTCACCGTCATTTTCCGGCGTAAGCCGGAAAACACCCACCGCAAAGGCGCGAAGGAGCAAAGGGAACGCTGGTTTATTGAAGATTCGTCATTCCGGCGAAGGCCGGAATCCAGAAAATGCAACGAACTGGATCCCGGCCTTCGCCCGGGTGACGGAGTCTTCAGTACTTCCGTGATCAGCCCCCCTCTTTCCTTTGAGCGACCTTTGCGTCTTTGCGGTGGGCTTTGAAGGCGTTCGCGACTGCCTGTCGGTCCCTGGCAGGCTGGAAATTCATTATCAAAAGGTGTCCTCATGGGATTTCTGAAAAATCTCGATGACTGGCTGGCCAAGCTGTTTACGGTCGCCATCGTCGTGATCACCATTCTTGCCGTGTTCATGCGCTACATCCTCAACGATCCGCTGCAATGGATCGAGGAAGTGCTCATCGCCCTCTATCTCTGGGCCATCATGTTCGGCGCCGCGTCGGCGATGAAGGGGCGCGGGCATGTCAGCATCGACGCCCTGGTGGTCAATCTGCCGAAATCGCTGCAACGCTATATCGGCTATTTCAACGATGTCGTCGGCATCGTCGTCCTCGTCACCTTCGGCTGGCTCGGCCTGGAGCTGTCGATGGCCGCCGGCGACAAGATCACGCCGATTCTTGGCTTCAAATACACCTACATCGACCTGGCCGTGCCGGTCGGTGCCTTCTGGATGGCCTTTTATCTGCTCCTGCACCTGATCGGGGACATCAAGAAATCTTCCCGGGGAGACAACTGACATGGCCGTGGGTATTGCATGCTTGCTTCTGCTGGTCGGGTTCGCCATCAACCTGCCGGTGTTCATCGCCGTCATCGGGGCGGTTCTGGCCTACTTCTTCATTGCCGGCGACGCGTCGCCGATCATCGCCGCGCAGCGGATCATCGGCGCCGGCGAGAACGTGACGCTGCTGGCGATTCCGTTCTTCATCTTCCTCGGCAACCTGCTCAACTACACCGGCATCACCCGGCGCATGCTCAAGCTCGCCGAAGTGCTGACCGGGCACTTCAAGGGCGGCCTGGCGCAGGCCAACGTGTTGCTGTCCACGCTGATGGGCGGCATGTCGGCGTCCAACCTGGCCGACTGCGCGATGCTGTGCAAGATGCTGGTGCCGGAAATGACCAAGCTCGGCTACAACAAGGCGTTTTCCTCGGCGGTGACCGCTGCCGGTTCGCTGATCACCCCGATCATCCCGCCGGGCATCGCGCTGATCATCTACGGCTACGTTGCCGACGTGTCGATCGGCAAGATGTTCATGGCCGGGGTCGTTCCCGGGTTGCTCTGTGCCTTCCTGTTGATGGTGGCGATCCGCATCGTCGCCGGCGTGCGCGGCTACAAGCCGGTGCGTGATCACGGGCCGCGCCTGGGTGAGTTCTGGGATGCGCTCAAGGAAGCCTCCGGGGCGCTCGTGCTGATCCTGGTCATCGTCGGCGGCATTCGCGTCGGCATCTTCACGCCGACCGAGGCCGGCGCCGTCGCCGTGCTGTACGTGATCATCATCGGTTCGCTGGTGTACAAGGAAATGAAGTTCGAGCACATCAAGCTCGCCCTGCTCGAGACGGCGCGGTCAACCGCCGGCGTGATGCTGATCATCATGGCCTGCTCGGCGTTCGCCTGGCTCCTGACCTGGGAACAGGTGGCGCAGGACGTGGCCCGTTTCATCACCAGCTTCTCGGCCAGCCCGGTGACCTTCCTGATCGCGCTGAACGTCCTGCTGCTGATCCTCGGCATGTTCATCGAGGGCAACGCGGCGATCATCGTGCTCGTTCCGCTGCTGATGCCGACGGTGAAGCTGCTGGGCATTGACCCGATCCAGTTCGGCATCATCATGATCCTGAACCTGGCGATCGGCTGCCTGACCCCGCCGATGGGCACGGTGATGTTCATCGCCAACGC
>NZ_JCANUT010000034.1:0-41592 GCF_059569095.1 Propionivibrio pelophilus DSM 12018
AGATCGGTGAAGAGTTCATCAAGGGCTTCTACGCCGAAATCGACAAAGTTCGCGCAGGCAAGTAAGACGCAGTAAAACGCCCCTCTCCTGCCCAGCAGGTGCCTCGGCCCCTTGGGTGGGGAGGTGGCCGGTTCTCTTTCCCCGTATCTGACATCCCGTACGCGCCCTCGCGGGGCTGCGCACGGCCACAGGACACACCACAATGGGACGACTCCTCGACCAGCTCTCCGCCGGCTTCATCCGGCTGCTCGAAGTCATCATGGTGCTCATGATGATCGGCATGCTCATCCTCGTCGGCGTTAACGTCTTCCTGCGCATCGCTGCCAACAGCGGCATCGACTTCGCCGAAGAAATTCCGCGCTTCATGTTCATCTGGCTCACCTTCTGCGGCGCCGTCGTCGCCATGAAGTCCAACACCCACATCAACGTCAACATGTTCGTGCACATGGTCAAGCGGCCGGTGCAGAAACTCTTCTACGGCATCACCCAGGCCCTCGTGCTCGTCTGCGGCATCTACATCACCTACGGCACCGTCATGCTGCACGACATCATCTACGAGAACGCCTCGCCGGTGCTGCAGATCAGCACCCTCTGGGTCTACGGCGTCACCTACATCGCCGGTCCCGCGCTGACGCTCATCGCGTTCGCCAACCTCCTTCGCCTCGCCCTCGGCCGGGTCACCGACAAGGAGCTCGCCGAAACCCACGACGAAGACCCCGAAGAACTCGCCGCGCGCGAACTGGAAAAGGTCGGCCTGGAGATGGCCGCCGAAGAAGAAGCGGCCCGTGCCCACGCCGGAGAAAAGAAATGACCCTCATCATCTACGTTTCCGCACTGCTCTTCTTCGTCATCATCGGCACGCCGATCTCCTTTGCCCTGCTCGGCTGTGCACTCGCCCTGATGCTCCACCTCGGCATGACCGACCCGCAGATCATCGTCCAGAACATGTGGGACGGCGCCAACAGCTTCCCGCTGCTCGCCGTGCCCTTCTTCATGCTCGCCGGCGAACTGATGAACGCCGGCGGCATGACCCGGCGCATCATCAAGCTCGCCATGGCCTGGGTCGGGCACATCAAGGGCGGTCTCGGCTACGTCGCCGTCATCGCCTCGGTGATCATGGCCTCGCTGTCCGGCTCGGCGGTGGCGGATACCGCCGCGCTGGCCGCCATCCTCCTGCCGATGATGAAAAGCGCCGGCTACAACCTCCCGCGCTCCGGCGGCCTGATCGCCTCGGGCGGCGTCATCGCCCCGGTCATACCGCCCTCGATCGGCATGATCCTCCTCGGCGTTTCCGGGCAGGTCTCCATCGCCAAGCTCTTCCTCGCCGGCATCGTCCCCGGCATCCTGATGGGCGCCGCGATCATGACCACCTGGTACGTCATCGCCCGCAAGGACGACGTCGTCGTCGAACCGCGCATCCCGCTCAAGCAACGTCTGATCGAAACCCGCAACTCCTTCTGGGCGCTGCTCCTGCCGGTGATCATCATCGGCGGGCTGAAGACCGGCTTCTTCACCCCGACCGAAGCCGCGGTCATTGCCGCCTGGTACTCGCTGGTGGTCGGCCTGTTCATCTACCGCGAGATCAGCATCAAGGACCTCTACGGCCTGTTCCTCGCCGCGGCCAAGACCACGGCCATCGTCCTCTTCCTGGTCGCCGCAGCGTCCGTCTCGGCCTGGCTGGTCACCGCGGTGAACATCCCGCAGCAACTCGGCGAAGTGCTCACCCCGTTCATGGACAACAAGATCCTGCTGATGGCGGTGCTGATGCTCCTCGGGCTGGTGATGGGCTGCGTGCTCGACTTCACGCCGAGCATCCTGATCATGACCCCGGTGCTGATCCCGATCGTCAAGGCGGCGGGGATCGACCCGGTGTATTTCGGGGTGATGTACATCCTCAACCAGTGTCTGGGACTGCTGACGCCGCCGGTGGGCGCGGTGCTGAACGTGATCAGCACGGTCGGGAAGATGCCGATGGCCCGGGTGGTGTGGGGCGTCTGGCCGTTCCTCCTGGCCGAGACCGGGGTGATGATCCTCCTGATTCTCGTCCCCGACATCGTCCTCGTCCCGCTTCAGTGGATGACCCGGTAATTTCTTGAGCTGCTGGCGGCGAGTCCCGACTCGCCGCCAGCAGCACATTCCGGTTGTTCCCGAATTTTTTCCGCTTGCTTCGTCGTTGTCCAGTAGTCGCGTTTTTCACTTTTTTCGTTGCACTGACAGGAGAGTCATCATGAAACTCAAAACTACCTTGAGCGGTATTGCCAGAGCCCTCGCTTCATTGCTTGGCGCAGCCTGCCTGCTGGCAACCACGCATGCTGCAGCCGCTGATGCGCGCCTCGGCCATGGCTTCACGGACGAGCATCCACGCGGCAAGGCCATGAAATTGTTCGCTGCCGAGGTTGAGAAGGCGACGGGGGGAAAGATCAAGGTCTCGGTCTTTTCCAATTCGACGCTGGGGTCGGAGGAAAAGATGCTCCAAGGAGTCCAGAGCGGGGTGCTGGAGTTCTATATGGGCTCTCTGGTGCCTTTCTCGGTACGCAAGAAGGAACTGCAGATTTTCGATTTTCCCTTCCTGTTTGCGGATGAGCGTGAAGTGGCCATGGTGCTTGACGGGCCGATCGGCAAGAAGATGCTGGACAGCCTTTCGGATACCGGGGCGGTCGGATTGACCTGGGCGGGTGGCGCTTTTCGCAACATTGCCAACGGCAAGCGGCCGCTCAACAAGTACGAAGATTTGAAGGGCTTGAAGATTCGGGTCATGCAGAGCCCGGTGTGGATCGATAGCTTCAAGGCCATGGGCATCAACGCCACGCCGATGGCTTACGCTGAGGTCTATACGGCGCTGGAAATCGGTGCGCTGGACGGACTGGAGCATCCGCCGGTCGATATGTACCAGAACAAGATCTATGAGATCCAGAAAAACCTGGCCATCACTCATCACGGGTATACGCCGGTAGCACTCGTGGTTTCCAGCAAGTGGTTCTCGGCGTTGCCAGCCGACCAGCAGGCCGCCGTTCGCAAGGCGGCGGACATCGCGCGTGATTTCCAGCGGGCGGAAGAGACCCGGCAGGAGACCGATGCAGTCACCCTGCTTCGTTCCAAGGGTATGGCGGTAACCGAATTCGCGCCACAGGAACTGGACAAGATGCGTGCTGCCGTCAAGCCCGCGCTCGAGAAATTCTCGGCCAAAATTGGCCCGGAGTTTGTCGAGAGCTTCTACGCCGAAGTCGAGAAGGCGCGCAAGTCGCTGAAGTAACTGAAGTAGCATATGCGCTGTCCGTCCTCTGGTGATCCGGGGCAGTGCACATAAGGAAAAGGGAGCGGTTGTCGTCGCTCCCTTTTTGCCGTACTGGTGTTTATGCGCCAACGATTAGAAGCTGTGCCTCTTGGCCGCGAAATCATCGGTGTGGCGACTGGCTGGTTTTCGCCTGCTAAGGCAATTCGTGTTGCGTTGGAGTGCTCGTTGATGTCGTTCTTCGATCCACCGCTTGTTCAGAGTCCATCCCAATCCCGCCAGCGCGAACCCCAGCAGGGCGAGTGAACCGGGTTCCGGTATGTAGGCCAATTCTCCGACGAACACGCTGCTTCTCGCGCTGGCAATCTGCGCCGACGTTAGACTGAAGTAGCCGCTGCCGTCCGGCGCGATGTTGCTCATGCTGCCGTCGAAACCAAGTCCGGCGCAGGAAGCCATAAGATTCTTCTTGATGCTGTCCGAAACCGTCTGGTAGCACGATTCTCCCCACGGATCTACGTGCCAGAGACCGAGGTTGTGCCCAAGTTCGTGCGCCATGACGTAGAACAGGTCAGGTTCGTAGCCCTCGAAAATGTTGTCCGAGATCACGATACCGTTCAGAGCAATCGGGTTTTCCTGATTGTCGAACATGCCGTTTGATATACCGGTAACGGACGCAGATCCTGTACCGGTAATTTCGTCGATGAACCACATGTTGATAATGGACGGGTCTGCATTTTGCCCGTGTGATCCGGCGAAGAATGTCGGCACGGTATTTGGCTGGCTTGCCATTAACTCATCGATATCTATCCACGTGTCGGCGCCGTCGTCGTGGAACACCGGGCTGAGAAAGGCAATATCGATACCGGCTTGCGCCCAGATTTTGTCGAGCGCTGTTTCGTAAGCACCATACAGCGCACTGGCAGCCGGTACCACGATTGGCTGGATGGTGACCTGCATATCGATGACTGACGCCGCTGAAGGGGACTGAAGCGCGGCGCCCAGAACGACACAAGTAACGAGTTTGCGGAATGACATGGCACTCCTCCCTTTTCTCGCTGCCTCGAGACGGTAGCTGTGTACTTTTTCAAGCAACAACCGAGCCGGGGATATGAATTCATTTCTAATCAGGTGCTTGTTTGGATGATGTTTTTCCCCGGTCGGTGCGGTGTAAGTTTCGTCGACAGTGAACTCCCGGGAGGATGCACCCCTTCCGGCCTCTTCTTGTTGTGTGGAGTACGCTCAGAGCCACCCGAGCAGCTTCCACCACAGATAATCAAGCGGCAGCAGCACGACGAAGGTGATCAGCGCCAGCGGCAGGGTGATCTTCAGCAGATGCCCCAGCTTTTCGCCGGAAAGTTGCATGGCGACGATCAGCGGGCCGACCTGATAGGGAAACAGCACCGTCGAGAATCCGATGACCTGCGTCATCAGCACGGCCGGCAGACTGAAGCCCGAGGCGGTTGCCAGGTCCGGCGCCATTGGCGTCAACACGGTCGGCACGCCGGGAATCGTGGTGACGATGCCGGTGAGCGTGGACATTGCGGAGAGCGACAGGAAGTTCAGAGCTTCCCGCCCGGGCGCCAGCGGCAATACCTGTTCGAGCGCCTGCCCGACCAGCTTGCCCAGTCCGGAGGCATTGACCAGTGCGCCGAGGCCAAGGGCCGCCGCGACGAAAAGCACCATGCCGAAATCGACCGAGGCGTTGAAGGATTTCGGTGCGACGACGCCGATCCGGGGTAGCAGGAGGATGACCGCCGTGGCGATTCCAATCCAGGCCGGGTTGATGCCGTGCAGGCTGTCGGTCATCCACAGCGCGAGCGTGGCGAGCAGGACCACGGCGACGCGGCGCTGGGCGGCGGCATCGGCCGGTTTATCTTCGACGACGGTGTGGGCGGGTTTTCCGGTGATCGCGTCCTGAGGATGAATCCTGTCAGGGAAGAGCATCAGCACGAGCCCGACCATCAGCGCCGATTTGAGGATGCCGAGAATCGGGAAGTGCAGCAGCAGGTAATCCGTGTAGCCGAAACTCGTGCCGTGCAGCGTTTCGCTGGCACCGGCCAGAATCATGTTCGGAATGTTCGCCGGCAGGATGGCGAAGCTCGGCATGTTGCAGGCCATGGCCAGGGTGGCGGCGATGCCGATTCGTCCGTTCGAGCCCTTGCCGAAACCGACCCGGTCGGCCAGCGCCATGCCGACCGGGACCAGCACTACCGCACGCCCGACGGACGAGGGCATGACGAAACCCAACGCCGTGGCGGCCAGCGTGAGGCCGGCGATCATGTGCGCGTAGCTGCCTGCGAGCAGTGGGGCGAGTAGCGATGCCAGCCGTTGGCCGAGCCCGGAGGTCGTGATCGCCGCGCCGATGATGAAGCCCGAGACGATCAGCCAGACGGCGGCCGAACCGAAGCCCGAGAAGACGAGATCGGGTCGGGCGAGGCCGAAGATCAGCACCAGTCCGAAGAAGATCAGGCTGGTCAGGAAGGGGGGCAGCGCGCCGGTGCTCCAGAGCGCCAACGTGACCAGCACGACCGCAGCGCTGCGTGCGGCGAGCGGGTTCGCGGTGGCGAACGGTCCCAGTGCCAGCCACAGCGCGATGGCGAGCGCGGCTGCGACGAGCGCTTGTCTGATGGAGAATGCAATTTTCATGAATTTGTTTTCGATGGACGGAGGTCGGTGCCTCGATCCTTTGGTTTTGTTAGTCGTTTCATGGACAACGTGAGCCGCTGGCCGAATTACGGGAAAAGCGGAGGAGCGGCTTCCGAAGCAGGCCTTCGTCGAGTCGCTTCAGGCCGGCGGCGAATTTGCCGGCCGTAACGAGCCGAGCCTAGACCACCATCGGCGTGACGGCGCCGTCCATCGACAGGATGGCGCCGGAGATATAGCTGGCTTTCGGCGAGCAGAGGAAAAGCACGGCGTTGGCGACTTCCTCGGGTTCGGCGACGCGCCCTAGCGGAAGGTCGGAACTGGCCTTGGCCAGGGCTTCCGCGAGGGTGATCTGGTGGGCGCGGGCTTCGACTTCCAGCCCCGCCTGCATTCGCTCGGTCCGCGTCGTGCCCGGGTTGATCGCGTTGACGCGGATACCCCGGGGACCGTAGGCCGCCGCCAGACCGGCACTGACCAGCATCAGCGAGGCGTTGGCCGCGCCGCCCGGGAGGTGCAGGGGTTTGGCGATCTTGCCGCCCGAACCGACGACATTCACGATGGCCCCGGCGCTCCGTGCAGCCATCCGCTTGATCACCGGGTCGATCAGGTGGATGTAGGTGAAGAACTTGGCGTCCATCGCCTCGTGCCAGTGCTGCGGCGTCAGTTCGTCCGGCGGTGTCCGCTTGGCGGCGCCGGCGCAGTTGACCAGGATGTCGATCGGTCCCTGTTGCTGCTCGGCGTGCTCGACGACCGCGGCGGCGGCCTCCGCGTCGCGCAGGTTCGTGGCGAAAACCACGATGCGTTCCCCGGCTGCGGGGTGGCTGGCGAGCAGGGTGTTGCGAGCCGCTTCCAGGTGGCCGACGTCCCGCGAAACGAGGGTGACCCGGGCACCCTCGCCGAGAAAGCCCGTGGCGCAGGCGAGGCCGATGCCCTTGCTGCCGCCGCCGATCAGGACGTGTTTGTCGCGAAGCTGCAGGTCCATGCGGTAATCCTCTTTCTGCGCCCGGGCGCGGCCATCAATGTACGTTGTGTTCCTTGATCACGCCTTCGCGGAAGGCATGCAACAGATCCCTGAGGTCGGCGATCTGCTGCTGGATCTCCTTGCCGCGGTCGGTATCCTTCACGCGCAGCCGGTGCGGATGGGTGTGGATGATCTCGGTTTCGCTGTCGATGTCGATTTCCTCGGAGACGGCCTTCTGCGTCGATTCGAACGGCTGGTGCGCGGCGAGCAGCAGGCCGCGCGAGTTGGAGATCAGCGTGTAGCCGGCGATTCCCGTCTCCTTCTGGTAGGCGCGGGAGAAGCCGCCGTCGATGACGATCAGCTTGCCGTTGGCCTTGATCGGCCGTTCGCCCTTGGCGACCTTGACCGGTACGTGGCCGTTGATGATGCAGCCGCGGCTCGGGTCGAGGCCGAATTCGGCGAGGATCTTGCGGGCATTTTCTTCGGTGTCGCGCAGCGTGTAATAGGGGTTGCGCTTCTCGGCGTGCGTGGCCTTCTCGGCCAGGAAGTAGCGTTCGAAGGTGGCCATCTTTTCCTTGCCGAACAGCGGTGACTGGGGCGCACACCACATGAACCACATGGCGTCCATCCCGTACTGCTTGACCGCCGGGTTGTCGGTGGCGAAGTAGCCCTGCCGCGCGAGGCGGTCGACGCGGTCGAGGAACGATTTGCCGGCGAAGGACTTGCCGTCGACGTTGAAGGCGCGGAACTCGCCGTCGTCATCCATGGCGATGCAGCCGTGGTAGAGCAGGTTGCCGTCGTGGATCAGGTAGGTGCTGCCGTTGGAGAAGAGGAAGCGGGTGTGTTCCTGTAGCCGCTGGCTGTTGACGAAGGACAGCTTCAGTTTCTCCATGACGGCCTGTTCTTCCTCGGTCAGGACGTCGGGGTGCTTCGGATCGATGGTCGGGAAGAGAGTGTCGAGCATCGGGTACTCGGTGCCGTTGATGTTAACCACGCCGCGCTCGTAGTCGACCTTGTCGAGCAGCAGACGGTCGTCCATCTTGTAGTGCGGACGGCGCTTGATGATCTGGCTTTCCAGCTTGAACTGAATGACCGCCATGGCCTTCTGCATCTGCGCCATCAACCGGACTTCCTGTTCGGTGAAGTTGTCCTCCGGCGAGACCTTGGGGATGAAGCGCTTGCACGGATCGTTCTTGTACGTTTCCAGCGCGAACGAAGCGAGCGGGATCAGGCTGATGCCGTAGCCGTTCTCCATCGTCTCCAGGTTGCCGTAGCGCAGGCTGGTGCGGATGACGTTGGCGATGCACGCTTCGCTGCCGGCGGCGGAGCCCATCCAGAGAATGTCGTGGTTGCCCCACTGGATATCCACGTCGTGGTAGTCCATCAGCAGGTCCATGATGATGTGCGCGCCGGGGCCGCGGTCGTAGATGTCGCCGATGACGTGCAGCCGCTCGACCGCGAGGCGGCGGATCAGCGCGGCGATGGCGATGATGAAGGTCGCCGCGCTGCCGGTCGAAACGATGGTGTCGATCTGGTTCTGGTAATACACCGACTTGAATTCGGAACCGTCCTGGTCGTAGATCAGTTCCTCGATGGTTTCAGCGAGGTGGCTCGGGAGATAGCTGCGCACCGTCGAGGGCCGGTATTTGGCGGTCAGGTTGCGGCAGAACTTGACGAGGCGGACGATCTTCAGGCGGAACCACTCCTCCTTGTCCTCGACCGACTGCAGCATCAGCGGAATCTTCAGTTCCGGGTAATAGATCAGCGTCGCGAGGTTGCGCCGCTCGGACTTGGAGAGCGTGTTGCCGAACATTTCCTCGATCTGCCGCCAGATCGCCCCGGCGCCGTTGCGGATGACGTGGTTGAACGCTTCGTGCTCCCCGTGCACGTCGGAAAGAAAGTGCTCGGTTCCCTTGGGCAGTTGCAGTTGCGCCGAGTAGTTGATGATCGCGGTCGAGGCCGCCTGGATCGTCGGGTACTTTTCCGAGAGAAGCTGCAGGTACTTGAGGGAAGGTTTGGGCATGATGGGCTCTTATAAGTCGTTGTGTGGGATGAAGACAGGTCGAAGCCGGGTTTTGTTCCGATGTGTCATGGGGCGGTCATTCGGGCGATGCCGGGACGGATTCCGCCGCGAGGCAGCGTTCGGCAGCGGCCTGGATCGCGCGGGTCAGTTCGTCGAGCAGCGGTGAGTCGAGATTCCAGCAGTGCCAGTATAGGTTGACCGGCAGGGCGGCGTCCGGCGCGAGGTTGACGAGTCGGCCGGCGTCGAGCAACGGGCGGACCAGCAACTCCGGCACCACGCTGGCGCCCCAGCCGGAAAGGACGGCACACACCTGCCCCTCGCAACTGGGCACGAAACTCTGCCGCAGGTTGACCTGCTTGATGTTCAGCACGTGGCGGACGAATTCGGTTTGCAGGTCGTCCTTGCGGTTGAAGGCGATGAATGGAAGTTGCCGGATGCCCGGGGCCGAGATCCCGTTCGGACAGAACTTGCGCAGCGTTTCGGGCGTGGCCACGGCAACATAGCGCATCGCCCCGAGCGGGGTGATCCGGCAGCCGCGCAGCGCGTGGGCCAGCGCCGTCACGCAGCCGAGTACCTGCCCTTCGCGCAGCCAGTCCTGGGTGAAGTCCTGGTCGTCGGCGATGATTTCGAGCGAGAGGCCGTCCTGTTGCAGCGCATCGAACGCTGGGAGCGCCCAGGTGGCGATGCTGTCGGCGTTGACCGCGATCGAGATGCGCTCCTTGTAGGTGCCGCCGCCCGCCCCCGGAACAAACTGGCGCAGATCCTGTTCGAGGCCGGTGTGCAGCAGGCGCATCTGCATCGCGTGGCGGAGCAGGAGACGCCCGGCCGGGGTCGGCCGCAACGGCCGGCCGCGTACGACCAGCACCGTGCCGGCCTGCGCTTCGAGGGCGTGCAGGCGTTGCGATACCGCGGACTGCGTGATCGACAGCCGGCGCGCGGCGCGCTCGAAGCCGCCTTCCTCGATGACGGCAGCGAGGCATTCGAGCAGATCGGGAGAAAAGGGAGTCATGGATTCGCGATTTGCAGGACCGTTCCGTCTATTAACGATACTTATGAGAAAGCAATTAATTTAATACATCTTTGGTTTTTTTTGTGTTCAATAAAAACTATACTTTCCCGCTTTATGAGTCCTGATCGCGGGATTCATTCTCACGGCCGGCAAACAACAGCCAATAACAGCGATAGCTGGCCGTTCCATTCGCGTTATAGCAACGAAACTCTCTTCATGGAGGCGGGTGTCAATGAACATGCATAATTTTTCCGTCGCGGTCGATGACTTCTTCTGGAGCCAGATCATGATCTACGGATGCCTGGGGGCGGGCATCTTCTTTTCCGTGCTGATGCGTTTTCCGCAGTTGCGGCTGATCAAGGACATGGTTCGCCAGCTGTTCAAGGGCAAGGCGTCCGATTCCGGCGTGTCCTCGTTCCAGGGCTTCGCCATGGCACTCGGCGGGCGCGTGGGCACCGGCAACATCACCGGCGTGGCCTCGGCGATCTTCTTCGGCGGGCCGGGCGCGGTGTTCTGGATGTGGGCCATCGCCTTCCTCGGCGCGGGTTCGGCGTACATCGAGTCTGCGCTCTCGCAGGTCTGGAAGGATGAAGTGCACGGCGAATACCGCGGCGGGCCGGCGTACTACATCGAGAAGGGGTTGAAGAGTCGCGCGCTCGGGGTCGCCTTCGCGGTGTTGACCATCTTCGGTTGCGGCCTCGCTCTGCCCGGCATCCAGTCCAACGCCTTCGCCCAGGCGGCCAAACTGTCGCTGGGCATGCAGCCGTGGATGGTTGGCGTGCTGTACGCGGTCTTGATCGGCTACGTCGTGTTCGGCGGCGGCCGGCGGATAGCGAAGGCGGCCGAGCGGATCGTGCCGCTGATGGCCATCGCCTATATGGCCGTTGCAGTCGTGATCCTGTTAGTGAACTACGACCGAATCTTTGGAGTGTTCGAACTGATCTTCAGCAGTGCATTCAACATGAATGCCGTGTATGGCGCCGTGTTCGGCAAGGCGGTGCAGTGGGGTGTCAAGCGCGGCATCTTCTCGAACGAGGCGGGGCAGGGTACCGGCGCGCAGGCCTCCGGCGCCGCCGAGGTGTCGCACCCGGCCAAGCAGGGGCTGGTGCAGGCGTTCTCGGTCTACGTCGATACGCTGCTGGTGTGTACGGCAACGGCGGTCATGATCCTGTCCACCAACGCCTTCAACGTCGCCGATCCGGTCAATCAGGGTGGCTTCATCCTGCAGCATCTGCAAGGCGTGCAGGCGTCGAACTTCACGCAGTACGCGGTCAACTCTCTGGTTCCTGACGCAGGGGGCGCGTTTGTGGCCATCGCCCTGTTCTTCTTCACCTTCACGACGGTGCTGGCTTACGCGTTCTATTCAGACTCCAGCGTGGCCTACCTGTTCAAGCGGAATGCGCAGGGCGACGGCTACAAGTACGGCATCCTGTTCTCCCGTGTTGCCGTCGTCACGATGTCGTTCATCGGCGCGATCAGTTCGGTCGACGTGGTCTGGAACTTCGGTTCTGCCGCCGTCGGCGCCATGGCCTGGTTCAACATCGTCGTGATCCTGCTGCTGGCCAAACCGGGCATCGCCACGCTGCGCGATTACGAGGAACAGCGCAAGATGGGGCTCGACCCGGTCTTCGTGCCATCGCGTCTGGGAATCAAGGATGCGGAGATCTGGGAAGGGATTGCCGCCAACCGTTATCCGCAGCAACTGGCGGCGCTCAACGAAAAGACCCGCCAGTTTCAGTCCGGACTGACGAGCCTGGAGGAAGAAACGGAAAACGCCTGATCTCTTCCGGCTGAAGTACATTGCGGCCCTCCGGTTTTCCGGGGGGCTTTTTTGTCTGACGATCCGCGAAGATCATCAGTTATTCTTATTGGATGTGAATCTGTTTAATTTTTCTGTATTTTCGCGGGGCTCCGGATGACACTAGCGGCATCGTTTCAGAACCCTCGGAGAAGAAGAGTCATGAAAATTGGTGTGCCCAAGGAAATCAAGAACAACGAATACCGGGTCGGGCTGACGCCGGCCAGCGTACGGGAACTCACGTCGCGCGGTCACGTGGTGCTGGTCGAGAGAGGCGCCGGTGCGGCCATCGGGTTGGCCGACGAGCAATACGCGGCGGCGGGCGCGGCGTTGGCGCCGGATGCCGCCAGCGTATTCGCCGCGGCGGAAATGATTGTCAAGGTGAAGGAGCCGCAACCGAATGAGTGCGCCATGCTGCGTCCGGGGCAGGTTCTTTACACCTACCTGCACCTGGCGCCCGATCCCGAGCAGACGGCGGCGCTGGTCAAGTCCGGTGCGGTGTGCATTGCCTACGAGACGATCACCGGGCCGGGCGGCGGTTTGCCGCTGCTCGCGCCGATGAGCGAGGTGGCGGGGCGCATGGCGGTGCAGGCCGGCGCCGCGCATCTGGAAAAATCGAAGGGCGGGATGGGTATCCTGCTCGGCGGTGTTCCCGGTGTACCCGCGGCGCACATCGTGGTGATCGGCGCCGGCATGGTCGGCACCAATGCCTTGCAGATGGCGGTCGGGTTGGGGGCGCGGGTGACGGTGATCGACAAGAACGTCGATCGACTGCGGCATCTCGACCTGATCTACGGCAACCGCATCACGACGCTGTTTTCCACCGCGCATACGATCGAGGAAACCGTGCTCGACGCCGATCTCGTCATCGGCGGGGTGCTGATCCCGGGCGCGGCTGCGCCGAAGCTGGTGACGGCCGACATGGTGGCGCGCATGAAAACGGGCGCGGTGATCGTCGACGTGGCGATCGATCAGGGCGGGTGCGTCGAAACCTCGCATCCGACCACGCACACCGAGCCGACCTTCGTGGTCGACGGCGTCGTCCATTATTGCGTGGCGAACATGCCGGGGGCCGTGGCCCGTACCTCGACCTTTGCACTGAACCACGCCACCATCGGTCATGCCGTCGATCTGGCCGACAAGGGCTGGAAGCAGGCGCTGAAGGAGAGCGAACATCTGCGCAACGGGCTGAACGTGGCGCTGGGCAAGGTGACTTACGCGGCCGTGGCGCGCGACCTCGGCTACGCGTATACGCCTGCTTCAGCGTTGCTGGATTGAGACACTCGACAAAAAGGCCGGTGTCGGGAATAGCGCAGAAAACGTCATTTTACTTGCTGTGATTGACGTGTTTCCCACTGCGCCATTTGGTCAATGATGTCGTTTACAAAGCTTTTCTTGTGAGGAGTTAGGGTTCTTCGATCCGTCGAAACATCACTTTCCATCATTGCCAAAGTGACAAGGCAGTTTGCCTCGGGGGGAGCGGGAGGAGTATCCTCCGCGTCTCCCCGTTCCCTAAGGGAACAACGTAGCGATAAGTCCGCGAGTGGCATTTTCGGACACTCCGTCGCTGCATCACGGAAGGTGAGGCAAAGCAGATGCAACATGGAACAACGAAAACGCCAGCGCAGCAGGCTGCGCTGGCGCTGGCTGCGCTGGGCGTCGTTTACGGCGACATCGGTACCAGTCCGCTATATACGATCAAGGAAGTCTTCTCCGGGGTACACCCGATTCCGCTCAATCCGGCCAACGTGCTCGGCATCCTGTCGCTGATCCTGTGGTCGCTGATCATCATCGTCTCGATCAAGTACGTCGTCTTTATCATGCGTGCGGACAACCGCGGCGAAGGCGGGATCATGGCGATGATCGCCCTCGCGCTTCATTCTGCGGGCAAGGACAAGACCAAGAAACGGCTCATCACGCTGGCCGGCCTGCTGGGGGCCGGGATGTTCTACGGCGACGGGATGATCACTCCGGCAATTTCGGTGCTCTCGGCGCTGGAAGGACTGGAGGTGGCGACGCCGCTGCTCAAGCCCTACGTTTTGCCCGCGACGCTGGTCGTGCTGTTCGTCCTGTTTTTCGTCCAGAAGCGCGGAACCGGTTCGGTCGGCGCGGCGTTCGGTCCGATCATGATCGTCTGGTTCTCGACGCTGGCGGTACTCGGCGTGTCCAATATCATTACCAATCCCTCGGTTCTGTGGGCGGTCAATCCGCTGCACGGACTGCGCTTTCTCATCGAGAATCGTGGCCTGGCGCTGGTGGCGATGGGCGCCGTGGTTCTGGCGGTCACCGGCGCCGAGGCGCTTTATGCGGATATGGGGCACTTTGGCGCGCAGCCGATCCGGCAGGCGTGGTTCTTCTTCGTCCTGCCGTCGCTGACCTTGAACTACTTCGGACAGGGCGCACTCATTCTGGCGCATCCAGAGACCGTGGAAAATCCGTTCTACCATCAGGCGCCCGACTGGATGCTCTATCCGCTCGTCGGCTTGGCGACGGTGGCCACGGTGATCGCCTCGCAGGCGGTCATCTCCGGTGCCTTCTCGGTGTCACGGCAAGCCATGCAACTCGGTTTCCTGCCCCGCTTCGAAGTGCAGCACACCTCGGAAAAGGAACAGGGGCAGGTCTATCTTCCTGGAGTTAACTGGGGCTTGTTCTGCGCCGTGGCCATCCTGGTTCTCGGTTTTCGTTCGAGTTCCAATATCGCCGCGGCGTACGGCATCGCGGTGACCAGCGACATGGTCATTACTTCCTGCCTGGCAACGTTCGTCGCCGCCAAGGCATGGGGCTGGGGTTGGCCCCGGGCTGTCGCGCTTTTTACCGTGTTCCTGGTCGTCGAAGTGACTTTCCTTTCAGCGAATGTCCTGAAAATTCCTGATGGCGGCTGGTTCCCGCTGGCGATCGGTTCGGTGGTCTTCCTGCTGATGAGCACCTGGAAACGCGGTGGCCAACTGCTCACCGAGCGCACCAGCGGCGAAGCCATCGAACTGGACATGTTCATCGATGCCTTGCTGATTTCCGAACCGGTGCGCGTGGCCGGGACGGCCGTGTTCATGACCTCGGACAACTCGCGCGTACCGAACGCCATGCTGCACAACCTGATGCACAACAAGGTGCTGCACGAGCGGGTGCTGGTGCTGTCGGTCGAGGTCTTCGACGTACCTTATGTGCCTGAGATCGACCGCGTCGAGATCCACCCGCTGAAGGGCGGCTTCTACAAGGTCACCGTGCAGTACGGATTCAAGGACGAACCGGACATCCCCGCGGCGCTGGCCTTGTGCACGGCGCAGGGAATGGACTTCGACATGATGGAAACGTCGTTCTTCCTCGGCCGGGCCACGCTGATTCCGAAGGTCGGCTCGGAGATGGTCTACTGGCGCGAAAAACTGTTCGTATTGATGTATCGCAACGCCAGCACGGCGATGAGCTTCTACAAGATCCCCACCAACCGGGTCGTCGAACTCGGGGCGCAGGTGGTACTGTAAGTAAAGCGGCGGCGAGAAACTTCGATCTGCGAGGCTATACGTGTGCCCTTACCGTTGCTACTCTGTTTCCTTCAAAGATAGTAGTGGTGGGTGCGCGGGTAAGTCTCGAGCTTTGTTCCGCGACCATCACCACAAAGGCATGCCATTTCACACCCGCTTTCAGTCTTGAAGTGGAGGCCGGAGGCGGGAGGTGTTCTCGTTTGGCATTGTGTTGATAGCCGAATCCAACGTGATTTAAGCGAAATCCCAATCGATTTGACTGCCTGACGAGCCTGCTGCGATGAAAGATGATCTACCCAATTTCGCCTTGTTGATCGATGCCGATAACGATACGCCGGACATCATCGCTCCGATCATCGAGGAAATTACCCGTGAAGCTCGCTTGTCGGTGCGCCGGGTCTATGGCGACTTTACTTCACCGCATCTGGCAAAATGGCGTGAATCCCTAGCCAATCATGGCATTCAACCTGTGCAGCAATACCGCAACTCGGTTGGCAAAAACGCGAGCGACAGTGCGTTGATCATCGATGCCATGGATTTGCTCCATGGCCGGCGTTTTGATGGATTTTGCCTGGTCAGCAGTGACGGTGACTTTACACGTCTGGCGACTCGGATCCGCGAGGACGGTCTCAGCGTTATCGGCTTCGGTAGAAAGCACGCTCCCAAGGCGTTTGTCAGTGCCTGTGAACGTTATGTGTACATTGAGAATCTCGGCGTAAGTAGCGCCAAAACGAATGAGCCTATCCAGATGGCGCCAATGCCGTCTGACTCGGAAAGCGAACTCAAGCCCAGTCTTGTTCTTGATGCGGCGGCAGATCGGAGCAAACTCAAGAACCTCTTGTTACGCGCCTACACCAATGTCGCCGATGACGATGGTTGGGCCTTGATCTCGCGCATCGCCGTCTATCTGCGCGCTAATCACAGCGATTTCGATCCACGCAGTTACGGTGCCAGCAATTTCGTCAGGTTGCTGCAGTCAAGCGGACGTTTCGATGTGGAGCAGCACAGGCAGGGGAATGGAACCGCCCATTTTTGTCGCCCGGCCAAACGCCCGATGCCTGCCAGCTACGTCGCTGCGTTGAAAGATGCTGTCGCTGGGAGCCAGGGCGACGACGGCTGGAGCACTTTGGCAGCGATCGGCAACTATCTGCGCTCACATGGAAAAACCTTGGATGAATCCGGTTGTTCAAGCCTGACCGATGCCCTGCGTACCTGCGGTTTATTTGCCATGCGTGATATCGGAGGGGCGAACAAGGATTTTCGTCTTGAAAAATAGCGGAAGTCGAAGTCATTTCGATCAGATGTGATCGTTCGAATACGGCTGGGAATTTCAGAGCATGGCCAATTTTTTTCCTCGTCTTTCTCAGTAAAGCAGATGGTCGCGCCGCGCTTTCGACCAGGTTGCCTCATCGTCCGCGGCTAGCCGGTCAAGATCGCTTGGTACGCCGGCCGGATCATCAACCCATTCGCGCAAAAATGGCCCGCCGTTGATCAGGTCGATGGCCAGCCGGTTGAACTCGTACTCGTAGGCGAATTCGCGCCACAGCGGGTAGTCCGGGTAAAGCCGGCGGATGGCCTTGAAGGCCAGTGCCTGCAGGCGCCACGGGCGGAATTCGTGATGGCGGTAGGCGCCGTCTTCGACATGGGTCTGCACGCCGTGGCAGAGTTTGCCGGCGTGCTTGTGGAAGGTCGGCTCGAACCAGCAGTCGCGCAGCCGGCAGCCAGCCAGCCAGTGCGGCGCCAGCGCCTGCATTTCGGCGATGATCGCGTTGGCGTCGATGTCCGGGGCGCCGAACAGTTCGAGCGGCCGCGTCGTCCCGCGCCCTTCGGAAAGCGTCGTTCCCTCGATCATCACGGTGCCGGCGTAGCAGCGCGCCATCGAGAGGTTCGGGGCGTTCGGGCTGGGATTGACCCAGGTGCGTTCGCCGAGCGGCCAGCCGTAGCCGGGGGCGGCGTCGGGCAGCCAGCCGTTCATCGCAATTACCTGGCAATCGACATCCAGCCGCAATTCGGCGATGAACCAGCGTGCCAGTTCGCCCATCGTCAGACCGTGGCGCATCGGCATCGGACCGGCGCCGACGAAGCTATCCCAACCCGGGCGCAGGGTCAGTCCTTCGATCGGCCGGCCAGCGGGATTGGGGCGGTCCAGTACCCACACGGCTTTGCCGTGCGCCGCAGCCGCTTCGAGCATGTAGCGCAAGGTGGTGATGAAGGTGTAGATGCGGCAGCCGAGATCCTGCAGGTCGATCAGCAGCACGTCGAAGGTGTCGAGCATCGCCGGGGTCGGCCGGCGCACTTCGCCGTACAGGCTGAACACCGGGATGCCGTGTCGCGGGTCGAGGAAGTCCGGCGATTCGACCATGTTGTCCTGCTTGTCGCCGCGCAGGCCGTGCTGCGGGCCGAAGGCAGCGGTCAGGCGGAGGTCCGGCAGCGCGGCCAAGGCATCGAGCGCGTGTGTCAGGTCGGCGGTGACGGAGGCCGGATGGGCGAGCAGGGCGATTCGCTTGCCGGCGAGCGGCTTGCGCAGGTCAGGATCGGCGATCAGCCGGTCGAGTCCGAAGGAAACGGTCATGAGGCGACTTCCTGGGTGACGAAGCCAGGAAGTCTACCGCGAAGTCGCGGGCGAGGTGGCCGTTCAGACCGCAGCAGTGCGCGGAATGACCTGCAGGGCGTCGAGAATTTGTCCGGTCGCCGCGCTCCAGGAAAATTGCTCGGCACGCTGGCGGGCTTTTTCCCGCGGGATCGCCAGGGCCTGCAGGCAGGCTTCGCGCAGATCGGCGTGCATCGCGCCGCCGCCGGAACGGCCGATGACGTCGATCGGTCCGGCCACCGGGAAGGCGGCGACCGGCGTGCCGCAGGCCATGGATTCGACCATGACCAGCCCGAAGGTGTCGGTGACGCTCGGGAAAACCATCACGTCAGCGGTACGGTAAAGGGCGGCCAGTGCCGCGCCACTGAGGACGCCTAGCCAGCGGGCGTCGGGGTAGGCTGCTTGCAGGCGCTTGCGCTCCGGCCCTTCGCCGGCGACCCATTTCTCGCCCGGGAGATCGAGGCGCAGAAACGCGTCAACCTGTTTCTCGACGGCGATGCGGCCAACGTAGAGAAAGATCGGCTTGTCCGCCGGACGCTCGAGGCGTTCACCCAGATGGCTGAACGTTTCCAGATCGACACCGCGTGACCACAGGCGGGCACCGCGGAAGCCCTTTGCTTTTAGATCGTTGACGATGGCCGGCGTCGGTGCCAGCGTGGCGCGGGCGGCGTTGTGGAAGCGGCGCAGCAGGGCGTACGTCCAGCGGGTGGGAAGGCGGAAGCGGGCGTGCACGTATTCCGGGAAACGGCTGTGGTAGGCCGTGGTGAATGGCCACTTCCGACGCTGGGCGACGCGCCGCGCCAGCCAGCCAAGTGGGCCCTCTGTGGCGATGTGCAGGCAGTCCGGCGCGAACCGGTCGATGCGCCGGGCCAGTTCGCGCTCGCCGGTCATCGCCAGGTTGATTTCCGGGTAGGTCGGGCAGGGGATCGAGCGGAAGCCCTGCGGCGAAATGATCTCGACGTGATGACCAAGGTGTTCCAGTTCGCGCCGGGTCATTTTCAGGGTGCGTACGACGCCGTTGACCTGCGGCTCCCAGGCATCGGTGACGATGAGGATTTTCATGGCGTCCTTTCGGCGGTACTTAGAAATCGTTGGCGGTGCCCTGGAAAGCGAACCGTTCTTCGCCGGAGGTTTCCCCACAAAGCGTTTCGACGTCCTCGCCGGACATGTTCTCTGTCTCCGGCGACAAGCCGAGGTGGTAGGCCACCGCACCGTGGGCCATCGCCGCGACCTCCCGCCGAGTTAGATGTTCCGCAACGATCGGTGGAGTCGGGCGCAGGCGCACGCGCAGCGACCGGCAGGCAATGATTTCCGCCATGCATTCGGCCATCGTGGTCTCGCCGGCGTAGGCCGGGACCGTGCTGCGTTGACCGCTGGCGTCGAAGTAGGCGAGGGCGAGCGGCTGTACGGGGCGCCTGCCGTCGATGGCCGGTTGCAGCAATGCCCCGTGGAAGGGCAGCAGATGCGAGCCGTCGGTCGTCGTGCCTTCGGGAAACACCGCAACGTCCTTGCCGGAGGCGAGCATGGTTTCGATCCGGGCGTTGATCTCGACCGCGTCGGCGCGCCGCCCGCGGCGCAGGAACAACGTCTCCGTATTCGCAGCGAGCCATCCGGCCAGCGGCCACTCGCGTACCTCGGACTTCGAGACGAAGGCCATCGGCCGCGCCGCGTTGAGGACGAAGATGTCGAGCCAGGAGATGTGGTTGGCGACGATCAGGCTGCCGCGCGCCACCCCGTGCAGATTTGCATCGAGGCGGATCGCCAGGATTTCCAGCAGTTGCCGCGACCAGCGCTGCTTGAGCCAGAGCCGGGCGGCGGCGTTGAGAAATCGATAGACGGTGGCGATGGTCAGCGCCCCCCAGAGCAGGTGCAGCCCGAGGCGCGCGTAGCGCACCCACTGCAGCGGGCGCGCTGTCCGGTTGTGTTTTGTGGGCTTCAGTCCTGACTCCCCATGAAGTGCTTGGCGTAACGCGAGTCGATCCGCGAAACGGGCATCAGGATGGGCAGGTCGGCGGTGTTGAAGTCGGGATCCCAGGCCGGTTCGCCGCAGATGTAGGCCCCGGCGCGCAGGTAGCCCTTGATCAGCGGCGGCAACTCGGCGTCGAGGTCGTTGCGTAGCGCCTCCAGCGGCAGCGGGCAGCGCGGGAAGACGCGATACTCGAGCGGACTCATGTGCTCGCCGAGGCGGCTGAACATGCTGGCCGCGGCGTGGCCACCGTCGGCCATGCTGATGCTGGCGCAGCCGATCAGGTATTCGTAGTGGTTTTCGAGCATGTACTTCGCCAGTCCGCCCCAAAGGAGCGCGATGGTCGCGCCGCTGCGGTAGTCGGGATGCACGCAGGAACGGCCGATTTCGACGAGGCGCGGGCGCAGCAGTTGCAGGCGGGTCAGGTCGAACTCGTTCTCGGAGTAGTAGTTGCCGACGCGGCGGGCGTTTTCCGGCGACAGGATGCGATAGGTGCCGACCACGATGCCTTCGTTCTCGTCGCGCACGATCAGGTGCTCGCAGAAGGGATCGTAAATGTCCTGGTCGACGCCGGGCGTACGGGTCGGCAGGTTGGCGCCGAGTTCGCCGGCGAAAATTCGGTAGCGCAGCCGCTGGGCTTCGAGAACGTCCCACTCGCTGCGCGCCAGCGCGACGGAAAGCTTGCGCCGGGCGGGTTTGGCCTTCAGGCCGGTCTGGATATTCGTGCTCATCGTTTGTCCTCCTTGCTATGGCGTCGGAGGAACTTTAGGTGCGTCACGTTACCGGCATGTTGCGCCGAAATTACGGTTCGGTTGATGTGTTCGGTCAGTGGAACGGCGGGCGCAAAAAAGCCGGGGCGTGCTGGCCGCCCCGGCCGAGGTTTGCTTTCAGTTTGTCAGGCTGTTCAGGCCGGGATGTCCGGCACCAGCTCTTTTTCGAGCTGGTAGATCTTGTCCTTGATCGCCAGCTTGCGTTTCTTGAGTCGCTGGACCAGCAACTGGTCCTGGTTCGGCAGCGGCGTGGCGGCGAGGTGTTCGATGATCAGATTGAGATCCCGGTGCTCGACCTGAAGCTCGTTGAGCGTGGCGCGGGTGTCGGTGATTTCTGTTTCGGTCAGCATCGTTCTTGATCCTTTGGCAAGGTTTTGCAAGGTTGTCTACGGCTAACTCAGAAGTGCCTGCAATCCCCATAACACGACCATCCCCAGGATCACAGTCCACAACGCACTCCGCGTTTTCCAGGCGACCAGCACGGCGAACGTGGCGGCCAGCAGGCGCGGAGGGTCGAAGGCAATGGTAGGCGCTCCCCCGGGAAAAAACAACGCGGGCGTGATGATCGCGGTGAGTACCGCCGGCGGGACGTAGAGCAGGGCGTGCTTGAGCCAGTTCGGCAGTTCGAAGCGCGCGATCAGCGCGATCGGGACGAAGCGCAGGGTGAAGTTGATCACGCCGATGACGATGATCAGCAGCCAGGCGGTCAGTTCTTTTTCCACAGTTTCTCCGAGGCGAGACCCGCGAGGATGCCGACACCGGTGGCGGCGATCAGGTTCAGTCTCAGCGGCAGGTCCAGTGCAACCGAGGCAATGCCGCCGGCGAGCGCTGCGTGGAGCATCGCCGGTTTGGTGATTACCGGCACCACCACGGCGATGAAGGTAAGCGGCAGGATGAAATCCATCGACCAGCCGGACGGGATCAGGCTGCCGACCAGGATTCCCCCGAGTCCGGCCAGTTGCCAGCACAGCCAGATAGCGAACGAGACGCCGAAGAGATACCAGTGACGATGGCGCGGATCGCCCTTCTCCATGTAGTGCATGAGGCCGAGCGCATAGGCCTGGTCGGTCATCATGTAGGCCAGAAGCACCTGCCATTTCCGGTTGAGGGTGCGCAGCGACGGGCCGATCGACGTGGCGTAGATCATGAAACGCAGGTTCATGATGGTGGCCGTGGCGACGATCACCAGCAGCGGGGCGCCGCTGCCGTACAACTGGGAGGTGATGATCTGCGCCGAGCCGGTGAAGATGATCCAGTTCATCGAGAACGCCTGCCACGGGGTCAGGCCGGCCGCCAGGGCGGCGGCACCGCAGATCAGGCCGAAGGGCACGATGCCCATGATGAGCGGCACGAAATCGCGAACACCGGCGATGAACTCGGTTCGCGCTTCGGAGAGTTGCTGCATGGTACGGCGGGGGAGATAGAATGAAGGCCTTGATTTTACTCCCAGAACGCTGTTCCATTCTTGCTGCTATCTGCTGATTTTCATGAACAAGGCCTTTATTCGCGAAACGGACGACGACGAGGACGAGGGCGCCGAGCAGGCGCCCAGCCTGCCGCAGGGAACCCGCAACTACATCACGCCGGGCGGCTATGCCCGAATCAAGGATGAGCTTGACCAACTGCTGCGCGTCGAACGCCCGCATATCGTGGAGGTCGTGCATTGGGCGGCCTCGAACGGTGACCGCTCCGAGAACGGTGATTACATCTATGGCAAGAAGCGCCTGCGCGAAATCGACCGGCGCATTCGTTTCCTGACCAAGCGGCTTGATTTGGCCGAAGTCGTGGATCCCGCGGCGCGGCAGGAGAATTGCGAGCAGGTGTTTTTCGGGGCGACCGTGACCGTCTGCGACGAGCAGGGCGACGAGCAGACCTACCAGATCGTCGGCGTCGACGAGACCGATTTCGCGCGTGGCCGGATCAGCTGGGTGTCGCCGCTCGCCCGGGCGCTGATCCGCGCCCGCGAGGGCGACCAGGTGCGCTTCCAGAGCCCGGCCGGGTGGCGCGAGATCGACGTGGTGAGTGTCGCCTACGTGACTATCGATCCTTGAAGAGGACGGAAACCGCCTTTTTCCGGTTCTTGTGGTGGTTGTTATAATGCGCGCCTTCTTTTGGGGAGGCGTGGCAACCGTCGCTACAGGTGCGACGGAGCGATTGTCGAACGCGTCCTTTTCAGACCGGAACACCACTCATGGACGCATTTCTCGTTTCGGCAGGGATCGTTGCCCTGGCTGAAATCGGTGACAAAACCCAATTGCTGGCCTTCATCCTCGCGGCGAAATTTCGCCGGCCGACGCCGATCATCCTCGGCATCCTGTTCGCGACGCTGGTCAATCACGGCTTTGCCGGAGCCATCGGTTCCTGGCTGACCTCGCTGGTTACGCCCGGCGTGATGCGCTGGGTGCTCGGGGTGTCGTTCATAGGAATGGCGTTATGGACGCTCATCCCCGACAAGTTCGACGAGAGCGAGGCGCGCTTTGCCCACCTGGGGGTGTTCGGCACGACGCTCGTGGCGTTTTTCCTGGCTGAAATGGGTGACAAGACCCAGATCGCCACCATCGCGCTCTCGGCCCAATACAAAACCTTCCTGACCGTCGTGGCCGGGACGACGCTGGGCATGATGGTCGCCAACGTTCCCGCGGTCATCCTCGGCAACCGGATCGCCAACCGTATTCCGGTTCGCCTCGTGCATGCGATTGCCGCGGCGATCTTCGCGATTCTCGGGGTGGCGACCCTGGCCGGGGTCGGAGAGAGCCTCGGGTTCTGAATGAACAAGGCCACGCCGTTTATGGCGTGGCCGAAGCGAATCCGCGCGTGGTCGCGTCAGTTGTCGCTGTCTTCCCAAGCGCGTGAGCGTTCCACGGCCTTTTGCCAGCCCTTGTACTTCACTTCGCGGGCTTCGGCAGCCATCGTTGGCTGGAAGGTGCGGTCGACGTTCCATTTTTCGGCTATTTCCGCCTTGTCCTTCCAGAAGCCGACGGCGAGGCCGGCCAGGAAGGCCGCACCCATCGCCGTGGTTTCGGTGACCTTCGGCCGGTCCACCGGCACGCCGAGGATGTCCGACTGGAACTGCATCAGGAAATTGTTGGCCACCGCGCCGCCATCGACCTTGAGCGCCTTGAGGGTGATGCCCGAGTCTTCCTGCATGGCCTGGAGCACGTCGCGGGTCTGCAGCGCGATCGATTCGAGCGTGGCGCGGACGATGTGGTTTCTGTTGGCGCCGCGGGTCAGTCCGACGATGGTGCCGCGGGCGTACATGTCCCAGTAAGGCGCGCCGAGTCCGACGAAAGCGGGAACGACGTAAACGCCGTTGGTGTCCACCACGGCGGCCGCCATTTCCTCCGACTGTGCGGCGTTGTCGATGAGCTTCAGTTCGTCGCGCAGCCACTGCACTGCGGCTCCGGCGACGAAGATCGCGCCTTCCAGTGCGTACTCGACCTTGCCGTCAACCCCCCAGGCAATTGTCGTCAGCAGGCCGTTGCGCGACGGGACCGGCGTCTTGCCGGTGTTCATCAGCATGAAACAGCCGGTGCCGTAGGTGTTCTTGGCCATGCCGTCGGCGAAGCACGCCTGGCCGAACAGCGCCGCCTGCTGGTCGCCGGCGACGCCGGCGATCGGGATCTCCGCGCCGCCGAAGGTTTGCGGGTCGGTGTGGCCGTAAACACAGCTCGACGGCTTGACCTCGGGCAGCATGCACGCGGGAATGCACAGCTCGTCTAGGATCTGCGCGTCCCATTCGAGCGTCCTGATGTTGAACAGCATGGTGCGCGAGGCGTTGGTGTAGTCGGTGACGTGAATCTTGCCGCGGGTGAGATTCCACATCAGCCAGGTGTCGACGTTGCCGAACAGCAGTTCGCCCTTCTCGGCGCGTGCGCGGGCACCTTCGATGTTGTCGAGGATCCACTTGATCTTGGTGCCGGAGAAATAGGCATCGATCACCAGTCCGGTGTTTTCACGGACGTAGGCTTCCAGATCACGCGCCTTCAACTCGTCACAGATTCCGGCGGTACGGCGGCATTGCCAGACGATGGCGTTGTAGACCGGCTTGCCGGTAGCCTTTTCCCAGACGATTGTCGTTTCGCGCTGGTTGGTGATGCCGATGGCTGCGATTTCCTCGGGCCGGACGCCCAGCTTTTCCAGTACCTCGCGCGCGACACCACTTTGCGACCCCCAGATTTCCATCGGGTCGTGCTCGACCCAGCCGGCCTTCGGGTAGACCTGGGTGAATTCCTTCTGCGCGACGCCGACGCTTTTTCCGGTCTGGTCGAAAAGAATCGCGCGTGAACTGGTGGTGCCTTGGTCAAGTGCCAGAACGTATTTCTTCGTCATTTCCCCGCTTCCTCGTGTTTTGTTTTCTATGCGCCGTGTTCCGCAAAATATTCGTCGAACTTGGCCTGGGCCTGTTCCTCGAAGAGGATTTCGCAGGCTTCCATCAGCCCTTCAGCGTGGCGAATATCCTCTTTCCTCACGACCAGGGCAATCTTCGAACGCCGGCGCAGGAAGTCATCCAGCTTGGTGATCATCTCCTGCTGCTTGGCGAGGCGGATTTCGCAGCGGAGGTAGTCGGTTCCCTTGATCAGGATTTCCGCCTGGCGCGGATCTTCGCGGATGTCGGCGAGCAGTTCCAGCGCCTGCAGATCGTAACGCCGCCACAGGCGCTGGCTGAGCTGCTCGATCGCCTCGGGCGAGGTGTAGCCGTCGAGATTCATCTGCTTCGCCTGCCGCATGTACTCGTCGTAAACCGAACGATGCGGCTCGCCATACCATTTGTACTCGGGGTTGTCGAGATGCACGCCCATCGCGGCCACGTAGCCGGCGACCTCGTTGCCGACGTTCACGCAGTCGGTCAGCTTGCCGCCGAAGATGCTGATGTGCGCCGTCTCGTTGCTGATGTCGATTTCGTGCTTGCGCGACATCTGCAGCCAGTCGCGCTCGTTTCCCTTGCCCTTGCCATTTGCCGTGCCGACGACCAGCGGCCGGACGCCGCAGCGCTCGGCGATGATGTCCTCGCGCGTGAGCGGTTTCTTCAGGTTGAGCCGCTTGTTGATGTTGTCCAGCACGAACAGGCGGTCTTGTTCCGTCACCTCGCTGAACGGCGATTCGGTGCGTGTGTCCGTCGTTCCCACGCACGTGCGCACGCCCATCGGGATGACGAAGAACAGCCGGCCGTCGTCGGCGAAGAAGGTCAGCACGCGCTGGCTCTTCGTGACCTGCGGCACGATCAGGTGGATGCCCTTGGAGAAAACGTGCCGGTGTGCCGTCTTTTCGCCGGTCTTCTGATTGTGTTCGTCGACGAACGGCCCGGCAGCGTTGATCAGTACCTTCGCGCGGATCTCGAACTCGCGGCCGGTCATTCCGTCGCGCGCCCGGGTGATCCAGATGCCGTCCTCGCGGCGGGCGCCGAGCGATTCGACGTAATTGGCCGCGATGCAGCCGCGATCCATCGCCGAGCGGATGAACTGGAAGACGAAGCGCGCGTCGTTGTCGTGCAGGTAGGCGTCGGAATACTCGAAACCGCCGTAGAAGTTGTCGGTCCGGATGAACGGTTCCTCGGCATTGATCGTGCGCTTCGGCAGCCAGCGCGGGGTTTTCGTGAAGCCGCGGCCGAAGAACCAGTAAAGCCAGGTGCCGAGCCAGATGAAGCGCGGATGGAAGCGGAATCCCTTTTCGATCGTCGAGTAGAAACGGATTTCCTTGACCCGCGACGGGTAGTTCTCCATCAGGTGGTTGCGGCTCTTGCACAGTCCCCAGACGAGCCTGAAGTCGTTGCTTTCCAGGTACTTGATGCCGCCCCAGGCGAGGTTGCTCGACTGCTGGCTGGTGAATCCGGCGAAATCACGCTGGTCGATCAGGGCGACGCGGGCGCCCTTGCCGGAAAGCGCCGCGGCGGCGACGGCGCCGTTGATGCCGCCGCCGATGATCAATACGTCGTAAACGCCCTGATCGAGTTTTTCGATATTGCTGTCACGAAGTTTCATTGAAATGCGCCAATATGTTCGTCTAAGTTCGAAGTGTTCTAAATCGAATAGAATTGTAGTCTGTATTGTTTCTAAAGGAATATATTTTTTGTATCCAGGGGAATGACGGTGCCTGTTGATCGGAGGGTGTTGGGGTAAAATTCGTGCCTGCAAGGCCGTGCGAAAAGGGTTGCGTGTCAGGGGGATGGGTTATGAAAAATCGGAATTCGCAAACGAATCTTTCGCCAAGGCATCTTGAAATCATCGAGATGGCAAAGCTCAACGGTTTCCTGTCGACGGAGGAGTTGAGCAAGACGCTCGGGGTCACCGTGCAAACCATCCGCCGTGACATCAACGAATTGTGCGAACAGGGAATGTTGCGGCGATTCCACGGCGGCGCCGGGCTGGCCTCCAGCGTCCAGAACGTTGACTATCCGACGCGGCAGGTGCTGAACCACGAAGAGAAGATTCGCATCGCGCGCATGGTGGCGGACTACATCCCGGACAACGCGTCGCTGTTCATCAACATCGGGACGACGACCGAAGAAGTGGCCAAGGCGCTGCGTGGCCACAAGAACCTGCGGGTGATCACCAACAACCTGAACGTGGCCAATGTCCTGTGCGACAACCCGAGTTTCGAGGTCATCGTGGCGGGGGGCGTGGTGCGCAGCGACCGCGGGGTGATCGGTGAATCGACGATCGATTTCGTGCGCCAGTTCAAGGTCGACTACGGCATCATCGGCATTTCAGGGATCGACGAAGACGGTACGCTGCTCGATTTCGACTACCGCGAAGTACGCGTGGCCCAGGCGATCATCGAGAACGCGCGGCAGGTGGTGTTGGTGACCGATCATACGAAGTTCAGCTGCAATCCGATGGTCCGCCTGTGCCACATCTCGGACATCGATGTTCTCTTCACCGATTGTCAGCCGCCGGAAAGCATTCTGGCCGAACTGGGCAAGGCGAAGGTCGAACTGCACGTTTCAGAACCTGCCGGGGAGCCCTCCGTCTGATCCGATCGTGCCCTGCGGGTTGCGGTGTGCATGCCCAGCCTTGAAATATGCGGCGGTAACCCCATTTAGCCTCGGCTCGCTTGCCGCCGGCGCTCGCGCCTGGCTGTGCATTTCTGACCAATCTATGTAAATCAACGTCTTACGGAGTTATTCATGGGCGCCAACAAGGAAACCCTCGGCTTTCAGACGGAAGTCAAGCAACTGCTGCATCTGATGATCCACTCGCTGTACAGCAACAAGGAGATCTTCCTGCGCGAGCTGGTCTCGAATGCCTCCGATGCCTGCGACAAGCTGCGTTTCGAGGCCTTGAACAACCCGGCGCTGTATGGCGACGATGCGGAACTGAAGATCCGTTTGTCCTTCGACAAGGCAGCGCGCACGCTGACCATTTCGGACAACGGCATCGGCCTGTCGCGCGAGGAGGCCGTCGAGCACCTCGGCACGATCGCCAAGTCCGGTACGCGCGAGTTCTTCTCGGCGCTGACCGGCGACCAGGCCAAGGATGCGCACCTGATCGGCCAGTTCGGCGTCGGCTTCTACTCGTCATTCATCGTTGCCGACAAGGTAACGGTCATTTCGCGCCGTGCCGGGCTGGAAGCCAGTCAGGCCGTGCAATGGGAGTCGGCCGGCGAGGGCGACTTCAGCATCGAGATGGTCGAGAAGGTCGGGCGCGGAACCGATGTCATCCTGCATCTTCGCGACGGCGAAGACGATTTCCTGTCGAGCTGGAAACTACGCCAGATCGTGCGCAAGTACTCCGACCACATCACCCTGCCGATCCTGATGCAGAAGGAGCAGTGGGACGAGGAGAAGAAGGAGCAGGTCGTCACCGACGAGGACGAGACGATCAACCAGGCCTCGGCGCTTTGGGCGCGGCCGAAGTCGGAGATCAGCGACGAGCAGTACAAGGAGTTCTACAAGCACGTCGCGCACGACTTCGAGGAGCCGCTCGCCTACATTCATGCCAAGGTCGAAGGCAAGCAGGAATACACCCAGCTCCTGTATGTCCCGCAGCGCGCGCCGTTCGATCTGTGGGACCGCAATGCCCGCCACGGCGTCAAGCTCTACGTGCGCCGCGTGTTCATCATGGACGACGCCGAGCAGTTGATGCCGTTGTACCTGCGTTTCGTCCGCGGGGTCGTCGATTCGAACGACTTGCCGCTCAACGTTTCGCGCGAGATCCTGCAGGAATCGAAGGACATCGAGACGATCCGCGGCGGCTGCGTAAAGAAGGTGCTGTCGATGCTCGAAGGGCTGGCCGACAGCGATGACGCCGCCGAGAAGGAGAAGTACGGCAAGTTCTGGACCGAGTTCGGTCGCGTGCTCAAGGAAGGCGTCGGCGAGGATTTCGCCAACAAGGAACGCATCGCCAAACTGCTGCGCTTCGCCTCGACGCAGACCGATACCCCGGACGAAACCGTGTCGTTGGCCGATTACGTGAGTCGGATGAAGGAAGGGCAGGAGAAGATCTACTACGTCACCGCCGAAACCTTCACCGCCGCGAAGAACAGCCCGCATCTCGAAATCTTCCGCAAGAAGGGTATCGAAGTGCTGCTGCTCTCCGATCGCGTCGATGAGTGGGTGACCGGCTACCTGACCGAGTTCGACGGGAAGCAGTTGCAGTCTGTCGCCAAGGGCGGGCTCGACCTCGGCACGCTGGAGGACGAAGCAGAGAAGAAGGAATCCGAACAGGCAGCCGACGAGTTCAAGGAACTGCTGGAGAAGATGAAGTCGGCGCTCGGCGAGAAGATCAAGGAGGTGCGGGTGACGCATCGCCTGACCGATTCGCCGTCGTGCATCGTTGCCGACGAGAATGACATGGGCGGCAACCTGGCGCGCATCCTCAAGGCCGCCGGCCAGAAGGCGCCGGAGATGAAGCCGATCCTTGAGATCAATCCGAAACATCCGGCCGTGCAACGCCTCAAGTATGAAGAAGCCCGCTTCGACGACTGGGTCAATCTGCTCCTTGAGCAGGCAACGCTGGCTGAAGGCGGCACGCTGGAAGATCCGGCCGGCTTCGTCAAGCGCATCAACGACCTGATGCTCGCCCTGTCGAAATAATGGATGGAGAATCGCCCCTGGCTTTGTCGACTTCGCCTCGCCGTGCTACAGCACTGTCTTCGGCTCGTCTTCGCGCCATGGGCGATTTTTGAGGTGCGGTGAAGCCGGAAACGCCGTGAACACCGACCCGTCTTTGCTTGAAGGTCTTCCACCGATTCTGGATCACCGAGTCGGGACGCTGATCCTGGGCAGTTTCCCGTCGCCTGCCTCGCTGGCCGCACAGCACTACTACGCACACAAGCAGAACCAGTTCTGGCGGGTGATGGCCGAACTCCTCGGCGAGCCTCTGATGACCTTCGATTACGCCGAGAAGCAGCGTTGCCTGCTGCGCCACCACGTCGGCGTGTGGGACGTTTATCGCACCTGTCGGCGGGAAGGTGCGCTCGATTCGGCGATCGAGGCGGCGGAACCGAACGATTTTTCGCAGCTCAAAAAGCACGCGCCGCGATTGCGGCGCATCTGTTTCAACGGCAAGACGTCCGGAAAATTCGAACGCTGGTTCGCCGGGCAGGGGTATGAAACCTGTGTCCTGCCCTCGACCAGTCCAGCCTATACGTTGTCGTTTGTCCGCAAGGTAGAGCGCTGGAAAGAAGTTTGGGCGGTAGGTTCATAGGCTCCCCTCCTGGGGAGCGGTTCTACTTCTTTTTTGCCTTCAGCTGGTTGCGGACGCACTGCTTGTATTTGGCCTTCGGAGTCCCCTTGCAGGCCGCTTCGGCTTTCTTGCGTGCTTCGACACGAGCGACGCAACGGCCTACGTTCTTCGATTTGGTGCACTCGCGCGGAACCGGCGGCGGAACGTCTTTCTTTGGTTCGGGGGGCGCGGGCGGTGGAGGTGCCGGGACCGATACCGGGTCGGGGTCGGGCGCGAGACCGGGGGCGCCGGGAACGCCGGCGGGACCCAGCTGCGCGTAGGCCGGCAAGGCCATCGTCGCCAGCAGGGAAAGAACAAGCACAACGCTTTTCATCAAAACTCCAGGGATGGGTGGGGCAGGAGTGGGGCAGTGGGCGCTACGTGCGCGATTGTATCCGCACCCGGGCGTTCAAGTCATCAAGGAGATATCCAGAATGAATGTTCTTTACGTTTCCTGACGTTGAGCAGACAAGAACGAGTCGGGTATAGTTCCCCGGGTCTTTTCCTGGATTGAATCCCATGCCCGCGCCGAGCCCGAAGTCCCTTCCCGAACATCGACTGACCGTTCCCGAGGTGCTCGGCATGCTGGTCGAGGATGGTCTGGCCGACCGGGCCGAGGCGGACGCCTTGATCGCCGAGGTGCGGTTGAAGCGTTTTTCCGCCCACCCGCTGGCCATCATCGCCGAGCAGAAGTGGAAATCGTTGCAGCCGCCGTTCCGGCCGCTGACGCTGGAAGAACTTGGTGAATGGTTCGCTGCGCGGGTCGGGCTGGAGTATTTCCATATCGATCCACTGAAGGTCGATTTCACTTCGGTGACCGACGTCGTCTCCAGTGCCTACGCGACGCGTTTCGGCATTCTGGCAGTGCGGGTGACGGCCAGCGAGATCGTTTTCGCGACCACCGAGCCGTTCCTGCGCGAGTGGGAGCAGGAGATCGAGTCGATCACCAAGAAGCGGATCCGGCGGGTGATTGCCAACCCGCTTGACGTCGCCCGCTATCTGGTCGAGTTCTACAACCTGGCGCGTTCGGTGAAGAAGGCGTCGCAGATGGGCAACCAGAGCGCCGGACTGTCGTCATTCGAGCAGTTGGTCGAGCTCGGGCGATCCAACCGCCAGTTCGACGCCAACGACCAGCACATCGTGAACATCGTCGACTGGCTGTGGCAGTACGCCTTCGAACAGCGCGCCAGCGATATTCACATCGAGCCGCGCCGCGAACTGGGCATCGTGCGCTTCCGCATCGACGGCGTGCTGCACCAGGTTTACCAGATCCCGATGAGCGTGATGGCGGCGATGGTCAGCCGGATCAAGATCCTCGGGCGCATGGACCTCGTCGAGAAGCGGCGCCCGCAGGACGGGCGGATCAAGACGCGTACCGCGGATGGCCTGGAGGCCGAGTTGCGCTTGTCCACGCTGCCGACGGCGTTTGGCGAAAAGCTGGTGATGCGCATCTTCGACCCCGAAGTGCTGGTGCGCAATTTTTCCGACCTCGGCTTTTCCGACGAGGATCGCGAGCGCTGGGAAACGATGTCGAACAGCCCGAACGGCATCATCCTGGTGACCGGTCCGACCGGTTCCGGCAAGACGACGACCCTTTACTCGACGCTGAAGCAGCTGGCCACCCCGGAAGTCAACGTCTGCACCATCGAAGACCCGATCGAAATGGTCGAGCCGGCGTTCAACCAGTTGCAGGTGCAGACGGTCATCGACCTGTCCTTCGCCGAGGGCGTGCGCGCGCTGATGCGGCAGGACCCCGACATCATCATGGTCGGCGAGGTTCGCGACCTGGAAACCGCCGAGGTCGCCATCCAGGCGGCGCTGACCGGTCACCTCGTGCTGTCGACGCTGCATACCAACGACGCGCCGTCGGCCGTGACCCGCTTGCTCGATCTCGGTCTGCCGTCGTACCTGATCAGCGCGACGATGCTCGGCGTGATGGCTCAGCGGCTGGTGCGCGTGCTCTGTCCGTCGTGCAAGGAAGCGCGGCCGGCGACGGGCGAAGATAGCGCCATGTGGGATCGCCTGGTGGCACCGTGGAAGGCCAACCGCCCGGCACAGTTCCATCACCCCGTCGGCTGTCTCGATTGCCGCATGACCGGCTACCGCGGCCGGATCGGCCTGTACGAGATTCTGACGCTTTCGCCGGACATGAAGCAGTTGGTCAGCGACAACGCCGAGATCGCCAAGATCCGCGATCTCGCCTACCGGGAAGGGATGAAGCCGCTGCGCATTTCCGGGGCGATGAAGGTGGCGGCGGGGCTGACGACGCTGGCCGAAGTGTTCAAGGTCGCGCCGCCTTCGGAACGCGTGTGACGGATGCCCGACAAGCGTGGGTGAGCAGTGTTTTTCCATGTTTTTTCAGCGCCTTGTGTGTCAACCGGGCTTCCGATGAGCGATAATGGCAAATTATTTTTCAGCCTGCCCGGATCGTCGCGCAGGCGGGTCTCGTGGAAGGTGCTGGATGAAACGTGTTGATGATTTCCGTTTGCGGCTGGGCAACAAGGAACTGGTGCCGATCGTTATCGGAGGGATGGGCGTCGATATCTCGACGGCCGATCTGGCGCTCGAGGCGGCCCGGCTCGGCGGCGTCGGGCACATTTCCGACGCCATGATCAACACGGTGACCGATCGCCGTTTCGACACCAAGTACGTCAAGGAAAAGCTCAAGCAGTACAAGTTCAACGTCGCCAATCCGAACAAGTCGGTCGTCCAGTTCGATCTCGGCCAACTCGCCGAGGCGACCAAGATGCACGTCGGCCGGACGATGGAGCGCAAGCGCGGCGACGGCCTGATCCTGGTCAATTGCATGGAAAAGCTGACCATGAACGCGCCGCGCGAGACGCTGAAGGTGCGGCTCGAAGCGGCGCTCGATGCGGGCATCGACGGCATCACGCTTGCCGCCGGCCTGCATCTCGGCTCGTTCGGCCTGATCGAGGACCATCCGCGCTTCCGTGATGCCAAGCTGGGGATCATCGTTTCGTCGTTGCGCGCGCTGCAGTTGTTCCTGAAAAAGTCGGCGCGGACCAATCGCTTGCCCGACTACATCGTCGTCGAGGGGCCTCTTGCGGGCGGGCACCTGGGGTTCGGCCTGGACTGGGCGAAGTACGACCTGGCGACGATCGTCGCCGAAATCTATCAGTACCTGCAGGCCGAGAAGCTGGACATTCCGCTGATCCCGGCCGGCGGCATCTTCACCGGCAGCGATGCGGCGAGATTCCTGGAGAACGGCGCGGGCGCCGTGCAGGTGGCGACGCGCTTCACGGTCACCAACGAATGCGGTCTGCCCGACCCGATCAAGCAGAAATACTTCGAGGCCAACGAGGACGGGATCGAGGTCAACATGATCTCGCCGACCGGCTATCCGATGCGCATGCTGTCGAACAGCCCGGCGATCGGCGACGGCATCCGCCCGAACTGCGAGGCCTACGGTTACCTGCTCGACGCCAGTGGCAACTGCTCGTACATCACCTCATACAACCGCGAAGTGGCGGCTCATCCGGGCGCCAAGCGCGTGTCGGTGATGGACAAGACCTGTCTGTGCACGCAGATGCGCAACTTCGACCTGTGGACCTGCGGGCATTACACCTATCGCCTGAAGGACACCACCCGCAAGCAGGACGACGGCTCGTTCCGCCTGCTGACCGCGGAGCACGTCTTCAAGGATTATCAGTTCAGTACCGACGGCAAGATCGCGCTGCCCGAATAAGACAGCCGCGCCGTGCTTAGCTACCGTCACGCCTTCCACGCCGGCAACCATGCCGACGTGCTCAAGCATCTGGTACTCATCCAGCTGACCCGCTATCTCGGGCAGAAGGAGAAGCCGTTCTGGGTGATCGACACGCACGCCGGAGCGGGCGCCTACGAACTCGAGGGCGGCTATGCCGCCAAGCTCGCCGAGTACCGCGGCGGTATCGGTCGTTTGTGGGCTCGGGCCGATCTGCCGGCGCCGGTCGCCGATTACGTCGATCTGGTTCGGCGCTTCAATCCCGACGGGCGCCTGCGCAACTATCCCGGCTCGCCGTTCTTCAGTCTGTGGACGCTGCGCGAGCAGGACCGGTTGCGTTTGTTCGAGCTGCACAGCACGGATGCGCGCCTGTTGCGCTCGAATTTCCTCGACGCCGGCAAGCAGGTGGTCGTCGAGGACTCGGATGGCTTCGCCGGACTTCGTGCCTTGTTGCCGCCACAGTCGCGTCGTGGACTGGTGCTCGTCGATCCGTCGTATGAGGAAAAGCAGGACTACGAACGGGTTATTCAGTCGCTGAAAGAGGCACTGACGCGCTTCCCCGGTGGTACGTACGCTGTTTGGTATCCGCAACTGACCCGGATCGAGTCGCGCGAACTGCCGCGGCGCCTGAAGCACCTGCCGGGCAAGGGCTGGCTGCACGTCGCGCTGCGCGTGCGGGAGCCGGCGCGCGACGGCTTCGGGATGCACGGCAGCGGCATGTTCGTGCTCAATCCGCCGTGGACGCTGCACGACACGCTGGCCGGGGTCATGCCGTTCCTGGTCGAGGCGCTGGGCGAGGATGCCGGTGCCGGATTCATCCTGGAGCAGCAGGCGGCCTGAGCCGCCAGCCTTCCTTTCTTTACTGCAACTGCTCGATCCGTTCCTTCAGGCGCTGAATACCGCGTTCCGGCGAGGTTAGCACCGGCACGTCGCTCGGCGGCATGCCGGCCATGGCGCGGGCCATCGAGGCTTGCGCGAGGACGACCACGTCGGCGTTGCCCAGCGCCTCGCGCAGTCCGGCGGCGACGATGCGGTCGTGCGTTTCGTTGTCGCCGGCGAGCAGTGCCTTGAATGCGTCGGCCATCAGCGTCGGGCGGACGTCGATGGCCGCGCCGGCCTCACGCGCACGGCGGTGCAGGTAGTCGAGCGTCGGGCGGAGGGTGGTTTCCACCGTGGCGAGCACGGCGATGCGCGGCCCCTTGCGGATGGCCTCCTCGATCATCGCCTCGTCGATCCGCGTCACCGGCATTTGGGTGAGAAACTGGCACTGTTCGACGCTGCCGCCGATCGACGAGCAGGCGGTCATGAAGATCGCGCAGCCTGCCTTCTCTGCGGCCTGCACGTAACCGGCAATGCGGGCGTTGATCTCGGGCGTCGGTCCGCCGTTCTTCATCACCTCGCGGATCATCGATTCCTCCACGAAATGGACGATTTCTACTCCGGGTAGAACGTTCGCCGTGAGGTTCTGGAACAGTCCGAGCGTGGCGGCGCTGGTATGGAATAGTGCGGCTTTGGTCATTTTGTTTTCACGAAGACAGGTTGTTTTGCAACGCGGCGACGAGTGCTTCGGCAGCCTCGACGTCCTCCTGGGCTGAAATCCCGCCGATCGCCAGTGCGCCGATCAGCTTCTTCCCGACGTTGAAGATCGGAACGCCGCCGGGCATGGCGGCGAATTTCTCGTCGCCGAACCACGAGAGTTCGAGGTTTTCCCGTTGCAGGCGTTGCTGGAAGGCGAGGGTCGAGCACGCCATGCGCGACGCGGTGTAGGCCTTGCGCAGGGTCAGTTCGATGCTCAGCGGGCGTGCGTTGTCGGTGCGGCCAAAGGCGAGCAGGAAGCCGTTGCGGTCGCAGACGGCCACGCTCAGGCCGGTGGCGGCGTACTTCTCGGCAGCGAGTGCGAGCGCGTGGTTGACGGTCGACTGCGCGGTACGCTGCGGCAGGTTGTCGGTCATGTCGGTGCTTACGGTTTGGGCTGGATGTTGAGGATGCGCCGCGCTTCGTCCGGCGTGGCGACTTCACGGTCCATCGCGCGGATCAGTGTCACCAGCTTCTCGACGAGTTGCAGATTGTTCTCGGCCCGCTGTTCGGCGTCGATGAACTTGCTGTCTTCGAAGCCGATGCGCACCAGGTCGGCGCCCATGCCGATCGCCGCGGCGAGGAAGTCGAAGCTCTTGCGGCCGAAGTGGGTGACGCCCCACAGTGCATCCTTGGGAACGAAATGCCGGAAATGCACCAGCGCGTCGATCGTCGCCGGCATCGTGCCGCGATGACCGAATACGGTGTTGATCAGCATCGGCTTCGAGACGCTGATCTGCTCTTCGAGCTGGCAGATCGAGTTGATCATGCCGACCTCGAACACCTCATACTCGGGGACGGTCTTCTTCTCGGCAGCGATCGTCGCGCAGTAGAGGATGTCCGGCAACGAATTGGCGTACACGGCATCGCCGAGGTTGGTCGAGCCGCCGTTGAGCGAGGTCATTTCGACGATCGGGCACTTGAACAGCGGCGCGCAGCGCTGCTCCATGGTCATGTCGGAGATGCCGCCCGAAGAGGCCTGGATGACCAGGTTCGAGCCTTTGCGGATCAGGCCGATGGTTTCGGCGAAGTCGCTGACGTCGGGCGTCAGCTTGCCGGTCTTGTCGCGCACGTGCAGGTGGACCATCGCCGCGCCGAGTTTTTCCGCCTGTACCACTTCGGCTGCGACTTCGGCGGGGATGACCCGCGTGTCGGCGGCGGAAACCGGGGCGAGCGAGATGATGACCTTGTTCATTCTGCTGTCTCCTTCAAGAGTCGCGATTGTTGGCGTCGGGCGATTGCCCGAGTGCGATGCGGCGTATTAGATCGGCCGCGCTGAAGGCGTGTCAATGAGCAAGTGGTGATCTTTTGTGATTGATTTTGATGTGTTTTTGCGGCTTTGGCGAGGCAACCCGCTGTTTCGGAAGCCTTTTGGCCGACTCCTGCGAATGTCGGTGATGCCCGGCATGCGCCGGGCAGGGGGCGGTCAGGGCAGGTTTTCGCGGAAAACCACGCTGATGCGCAGCGCCTCGACGCCGGCGAGTGGGTCGCGTTTGTCGCGCAGGTTGCAGAAGATGCGCACGCAGTTCATCACCACGCTCAGCGGCGGCTGCGTGAGCACGGCGTCCATCGCGCCGTCGATCAGCAGCGAACGCGTGTCGGGCGTCAGGCCGTGGCCGACGAGGACGATCTTCTGGTCGCGGCCGGCGTCCTTGAGCGCCAGCGCCACGCCGTCGGCACCGCCGCCGATGTTGTAGATGCCGACGAGGTCGGGAAACTGCTCCAGCAGTTGCCGGGTTTCCTTGCGGTTCTTTTCGGCGTCGTCCTGGCCCTCGCGCAGGCCGACGACGCGCATGGCAGGGAACATCTCGCTCATCACGCTGAGAAAGCCGACCTCGCGCTCCTCGTGGCCGCGATAGGCGCGGCTGCCGGCGATCAGCGCCACCGCGCCGCGTCCGCCGGCGAAGCGGCCGACGATCAGCCCGGCGGTGCGTCCCGCCGCGCGGTTGTCCAGGCCGACGTAGGCGACGCGGCGTGAATGGGTCAGGTCGGAGACCAGCGTGACCACGGGAATGCCTTCTTCCGCCAGCGTGGCCACCGCTTCGCGCACGCGGGGGTGTTCCAGGGCCATGAAGGCGACCCCGTCGGAGCGGCGGCCGTGGTAGAGCAGGCGCTCGGCCAGCACGTCGGGATTGAAGCCCTCGATGAAATAGCTGCGGCAGCGAACGTTGAACGGGGTCAGGTGTTCCTCCGAGGAGGCGACCATGTCACCGAGCATACGCAAGTAGCGGTTGGTTCCCGAGGGAAGGAGAAAGCTCAGGCGCAGCGGCTTGGGGCGCAGCGATTCGAACAGGCTGGCTTCCGGCAGGTAGTCGAGGTTGCCGGCGACCTTGAGCACGCGCTGGACGGTGGCCTCGCGCACGCCTGGGCGGCGGTTGAGGACGCGATCGACGGTGGCGGTGGAAACGCCCGCCTCGCGGGCGATATCAACGATGCGGGTTCGGGATAGTTTTGATGACATGGCGTAAAAACATCAAAATAAATCAATTCGATCGTTTGACCGGAGCTTGGATACGGGCATAAGGTTCGCTTCGTGGCAGGGTCACAACAACATTTCCATTCAATTAAATATCAGGAGACATCATGGTTGCAAGCCGCTTGTTCTCTCGTCGCACGATTCTTGGCCTGGTTTCGGCCGTCTGTCTGGGGGCGACGCCGTTCGCTTACGCGCAAAAAACCATCGAGTGGCGCTACGGCCACATGAACCCGCCGTCGAGCGCTGCCGGCATTCAGGCCAACTGGCTGGCCGAAGCCGTGGAAAAGCACACCAACGGGCAGATCAAGATCAAGGTTTACCCGGCATCCAGCCTTGGCAAGCTGCAGGAGCTGGCTGAAGCGGCATCGACCGGGACCATCGCCCTGTCGCACAACACGGCCGCCGGCATTGGTTCGCTGCACGAGCCGTTCGCCGCCCTCGATACGCCGTATCTCTACCGCGACGTCGACCACCTGATGAAGACCGTCGATGTCGACTCGCCGGTGATGAAGAAACTCAATGACGGCCTGATCAAGTCGGCCGGCGTGCGCGTGCTCTACGCCTACTACTTCGGTACCCGCCAGCTCACGGCGAACAAGGCGGTGACGCAGCCTTCCGAACTCGCCGGGACGAAAATCCGTGCGATTCCGTTCCCGATCTACATGAGCACCGTCGAGGGGCTGGGTGCGGTTCCGGTTCCGGTCGACTGGTCGGAAGTGCCGACGGCGCTGGCGACCGGCGTCGTCAACGGCCAGGAGAACCCGGTCAACGTGGTGCTCTCGAGCAAGCTGTACGAGGCGCAGTCGCACATGATGCTGACCGGCCACATCATGAACGCCCAGGTCATCATCATCAACGAGAAGATCTGGCAGGGACTGTCGCCGGAGCTGCGCCAGTCCGTGGCCAAGGCCGCCGCCGAGGTTCGCCAGCGCGCCACCGAGACGGTGCGTGCGCAGGAGTCCGAGGAGCTGGCCAAGCTCAAGAGCCTGAAGATGACCGTCATCGGCCCGGATAACGGCCTCAAGCTCGATGCCTTCAAGGCGTCGGTCAAGAAGGTGATCGACCAGAAGTTCGCGGCGAAGTACGGCGACCTGTACAAGGAAATCGCTGCCGTCAAGTGACGCGGGAGTTGCTGGTTTATTGCTGAGTCGTCATTCCGGCGAACGCCGGAATCCAGGAGTTCAAGAAACTGGGCCCCGGCTTTTCCGGGGTGACGAGCGATCGCCGTACATATTGCTCCGGCCCGATGAAGTAGAAAGTTGCCGTCATACCGGCGTAGGCCGGTATCCAGTATCGGAGAGCAATCGCCGACTGGACCCCGGCCTTCGCCGGGGTGACGAATCTATACATCTTCAGGCCTCATCGATAAGAAGCACAGAGAGGTTCAGACAATGCAACACGATACATCGCCGCCCGACAGCGGGATCTTGTACCGCGCCTGCCGGTTCTTCGAAGTCGTCGCCATGATCCTGCTCGGGGTGATGACGTTCCTGGTGCTGCTGCAGATCGCCGGGCGGGATCTGTTCGGCTCCGGCTGGCCCTGGGCCGACGAGCTGGCGCGTTATGCCGGGCTGGGACTGGTCTATCTGACCATTCCGCTGCTGCTGATGCGCGACGGGCACGTCAAGGTCGACATGATTTCCAGCCGGTTTACCGGCAAGGCGGCCTATGCGCTGCACCTGTTCAACGAGGCGCTGATCGTCCTCTTCTGCGGCCTGTTCTTCTGGGGCGGCTGGGCGTTCATGCAGAAAGCCGCGAAATTCTCGACGCCGGCGCTGGGCATGCCGAACTGGCTGTTCTACCTGCCGGCGGCCATCGGCATGCTGCTGTTCGGGCTTGTTGCGTTGTCCCGCCTGCTGCGTGCGCTGAAGGGTAAATCGCCGGCCGCCTGCCACGCATCGACCGTGACGGAAGGAGCCGCATCATGATGAGTCTTTCCGTGCTGCTGATCTTCGTCGTCACCATGATGTTGGGGCTGCCGATCGCCGTCTCGATGGGGCTCTCCGCCGGGGTGGTGATCTGGCTGGCCGACATGCCGTTGTCGGTGCTGGCCCAGCGCACCATCAACGCGCTCGACTCCGTGCCGCTGCTCGCCGTGCCGATGTTCATTTTCGCCGCGGCCCTGTTCGGCGCGTCGGGGATTACCCGCCACCTGTTCTCGGTGATCCAGATGCTCGTCGGACGGATTCGCGGCGGCATGGGGCATGTGACCGTGCTCGCCAACCTGATCTTTTCCGGCATTTCGGGGGCGGCGCTGGCGGACATCGGCGCACTCGGCGGCACGCAGATCAAGCAGATGCGCGACCGCGGCTACAGCGATGAATTCGCCACCGGCATCACCATGGCGGCGGCGACCATCGGGCCGATCTTTCCGCCGAGCATTCCGCTGATCATCTTCGCCGCCGCGGCGGAAGTGTCGGCGGTGAAGCTGCTGCTGGCCGGGGCTATTCCCGCAATCGTCCTGGCGATCTTCCTGATGGCGCAGGTGAGCGTCATGGCGCGGCGGCAGAACCTGCCGGCCGACACCACGCCGTTCGACTGGGGCGCTTTTGGCAAGTGCTTCATCGTCGCGCTGCCGGCGCTGATCGCTCCGGTCATCCTGGTCGGCGGGCTGATCAGCGGCTGGTTCGGGCCGACCGAAGTGGCCGGCGTGACCGTGGTCTACGGGCTGCTACTTGGCACGCTGGTGTACCGCGAGCTGACCTGGGCCGGCGTGGTCGAAGCGGCGCGGGAGACCGTGCGTTCGACGGCCAGCGTGCTGTTCATCGTCGGCTCGGCGGCATTGTTCGCCTGGGTTCTGACCATCGACCAGGTGCCGATGAAAGCCAGCGAGTTCCTCCTGGGCATGTCGCAGAGCCCGTATGTCCTGCTGCTGCTGGTCAACGTGCTGCTGCTGGTCGTCGGCATGGTGATGGAGTCGATCGCCGCGATCCTGATCCTGGCGCCGATCCTCACCCCGGCGCTGATGGAGGCGGGCGTCGATCCGGTGCAACTGGGCGTGGTCGTCGTCCTCAACCTGATGGTCGGCCTGCTCACGCCACCGGTCGGCATGAGCCTCTACATGGTGTCCTCGATCTCGCGGCTGCCGCTGCAGCGTGTCGTGGCGGGCGCCATTCCGTTCCTTATTCCCCTGGTTCTGGCGTTGGGCGTGGTGACCTTCGTTCCCGCCGTTTCGACCTGGTTACCCAACCTGATAATGAAGTGATCCCATGAGCAGACATCTAGGAGCAATCCGTCAACTGGGCTACGTCGTGCCCGATATCGAAGCGGCCATGGACTACTGGTCGCGCACGCTGGGCGTCGGTCCGTGGTACTACAACCCGCAGGTGCCGATCAAGAACTACTGAGGTAGGTCGTCAACCGTAGAGTCCAACGGGTTAAGCGGCTATCTGTTTTGCATGGTATTGCTGGGTGAATTGTGCCGGCGACAGATAGCCCAGTCTCGCCTGCTTACGAATTCGGTTGTAGAAGATTTCAATGTACTCGGTGATTTCCTGCCGGGCCTGTGTGCGCGTAGTAAAGCGCCTGTGATGCACCAACTCGTTTTTCAGGGAACCCCAGAAACTCTCCATCGGCGCGTTGTCCCAACAATTGCCCTTGCGGCTCATGGAAGCTTGCATGCCGAATTGTTGCAGTTGCTTTCGATAAGCGTGGGCGCAGTACTGGCTGCCGCGATCTGAATGG
>NZ_JCANUT010000035.1:0-40452 GCF_059569095.1 Propionivibrio pelophilus DSM 12018
CCACAGACTTCTTTACATCGTGCGAGCCTTCAATCTTTTCGCTATCTACTCAACGCAGATCGCAACCCGATCAAAAACCCACACCTATCAATCGTCCAGTTTTTAAAGATCAATTAAGCAAGAAACTTGCTGCCTTTCTTGCCTCGCCCTCATCAGCGAGGGGCGAATTATACAGCGTTTTAAAACCGTGTCAACCTTTTTTTGAGATGCCTAAAAAACAAAACACACCACAAAAAACGCCCAACACATTGATTCTTAACCACTTTCCGTCGCTCAGAAGCAACGAAAGATGCGCATTATACAGACCAAATTCGAGACGTCAACACTTAAAGCAAAAAAAGTTTAAAAAGGCCGCGAAAAATCCCGCCCACCCCGGGAATAGTACCGTCAACCCCGCTCAGTCTTCGGATCGCGGCTCAGCAACCGCTCGACAACATCGACGGCCGACTCTCCTGAATGAAGAATCGAGTCCACCGCTGTGGTAATCGGCATATCAACCCCTTTCGAGGCGGCGAGCCGAACGACTTCCTTCGCCGTACTGACACCTTCGGCCACGTGACCAAGGCCTGCAAGGATATTCTGCAATGATCGCCCTCTTGCCAACTCCAGCCCAACGCGCCGATTACGCGACAGGTCTCCGGTACAAGTCAGGATCAAGTCGCCCATCCCCGCGAGCCCCATAAAGGTAGCCGGTTGGGCGCCCAGGGCAACGCCCAGGCGCGCCATCTCCGCTAGCCCTCGCGTCATCAGCGCGGCACGAGCGTTATAACCAAAGCCGAGTCCGTCGCTGATTCCAGCAGCGATGGCCATCACATTCTTCACCGCGCCACCAATTTCCGCCCCGACGAGATCATCATTGGCGTATAGACGAAGCCGCGGCCCATGCAGCTCAGCGGCAACGCTTTGCGCGAAGGCGCCATCCCGTGAAGCCAAGGCTGCTGCCGTCGGCAATCCTTTCGCAACTTCTTCCGCAAAACTGGGTCCGGTCAGGACCCCACAGGGGATGACACCAAACTCCTCCTCCACAACCTGATGCGGCAATTTCCCACTACCGGGCTCGAACCCCTTGCACACCCAGATCAGACGCGGAGAAACCGTGACTTCGCGGATCTTCCCCAAGGTGTCACGCAAACCCACTAACGGAGCTGCCACAATCAGCAGTTCGGAATCAGCTGCCGCCCTCCCGAGATCACCTTCTATCCGCAACGACTCGGGCAGGACAATACCCGACAAGAAACGGCTATTCTCGCGCCGCTCAATCAACTCCTGTACGACATTCGGTTCGCGCGCCCAGAGCGTCACGGCATGTCGGCCATTCAGCGCGATAGCAAGCGCAGTCCCCCAGGCACCCGCACCAACGACGGTTACTCTCACCCTCAGAACCCCCAGACCTGCCCTGCGCGCACGAATCCTTCCTGGCCTGCGCGATGGCGCACTTTGATCCAACCGCCGGGAAGTGTGTCGAGGTACTCCAATCCAACGCCCTGCTCCGCCGAGAAGAGGCGATCCGAACCATCCTCGGCCTTCTTCAGGACCTCTGCCTGTCCGATTTTCACGACTACCGAACGATTCGGGGAAAGGTAACGCTTTTCGATCCATGCGAGCCCCCCTTCGGAGTCTCGCACCTTTGCCCACCCTTCGAGGCTCACCACGATTTCCACTGGCGTCCCGCGACGAATTACGAAAAGCTTAACGCCTCGCTGCGACGGCGCATCGTACAGGACCGCAGCAGTCTCAACGCTGCGAAACTCGACAGAAAGGGCCGACAGAGGAACCCAAGCCGCACATGACAACATCGCCAACAACAATCGCCCCATGCTCACTCCCACGCTCCTCCCTTCCGACACCCCAAACAAATCCCTTACACCATGTTTCAAGCAGTCGCAGCCGGCTCCGCCTCCTGCTGCTGGCGTGCCGCGTACATGGCTTCAAAATTAACGGGCTGAAGCACTACAGGAGCAAAGCCGGCACGGGTTACCGAATCCGAGACCACTTCGCGGACATACGGGAACAGGATATTCGGACAGGCAATAGCCAACAGTGGCTCCAGATTCTCTTCCGGAATGTTTCGAATGCGGAACAAGCCCGCCTGCCCTACCTCGACCAGATAAACGGTCTTTTCTCCAATTTTTGCAGTGACGGTGGCAGTAAGTGTCACCTCAAAAATATCGTCACCAACCTTTAACCCGCCAGTCTGTAGCTGCAATCCGATTTCCGGAGCCTCACGCTCAAGATAAACGGCAGGTGCATTCGGAACTTCCAAAGACAAGTCTTTGACATAGAGTTTTTCGATAGCAAACGACGGGGCTTCTTGTTCAGTCATGGTAGTTTTCTGGATGGAAGTGGAATGGACAGCGAACCGGATACAACTCTATTCCGGACCACCGGAGAGCATCGGAACGAGTTTTCCCGCCTGGTCGAGCGCGATCAGATCGTCACACCCCCCCACGTGAAAATCGCCGATAAAAATTTGCGGCACGGTGCGGCGCGATGTCCTCTCCAGCATTTCGGCACGCCGCTCCGGGTCAAGATCGACCCTTATCTTTTCTATTGCTACAACACCGCGCGCGCGCAAAAGATTTTCCGCGCGAACACAATAGGGGCAAACCGCCGTCGAGTACATGAGTACAAGAGGCTTGGCGCTCACTTCTTCGCTCCCTTTTTCAGCGGCAGCCCAGCCGACCGCCAGCCGGCAATGCCGCCTTCGAGGTTGTTGACCCGTGTAAAGCCCAGCTTCTCAAGCTGCTTGCACGCTCCGGAAGAACGCGCCCCCGTCTGGCAAACCAGTATCAGCGGCACTTCCTTCTTGCTGTCGAGTTCACCAACGCGCTCCTCGAGTTGTTCCAGAGGAATATTGCGCGAATCCGGCAAATGGCCCGCAACGTACTCATCGGTAGCGCGAACGTCCACCACCACGGCATTTTCACGATTGATTAGCAAGGTTGCCTGCGTCGGATTCACTCCATTACGCCCCCCCGGGCGACGCAGAGAGGTAAACACCAGTGCCGCACCACTGCCGACGGCCAGCAGCACGAGAAGCAGATTTTGCTGAATAAATTCCAAACGAAGCTCCAAATGTTAATTAGCGGCGAAATGAAGAACAACAAACGTAGAGGGCGCTGCCTCTTGAAAACAACTACGTCCCGCAGAAGACGTCTTGCATCATGCCAATCAACTGCAGGATGCGCGCATCACCGACACGATAGTACACACGGTTGGCATCCTTTCGTGTCACCAGCACCCCCTTGTCACGGAGGATTGCCAGATGCTGGGAGATATTGCTTTGCGACGTTCCTACGGCATCAACAATCTCTTGCACACAAGCCTCCTCGTCACCCAGAACGCACAGAATCTTCAGGCGCAAAGGATGCGAAATCGACTTGAGGGCACGTGCCGCAAGCTCTATATGCTCCTGCTTGTCGATCAGGTTAACTTGTTTAGCCACGTTGACTGACACTCGATAAATAGAAAAATCATTATAGAATAATTCGAGATCACGAGGGCGGAACACGCCGCCCGGAAGAACGCATGAACGACCCCTTTCACTCCGACGCCCTCTCCCACTTCGACTCACGTACGGCTTCACGCCAGATAACGCCACGGCGATTAATCACGTTCGTCGCAACTGCGCTATTCACGTTTGGCCTACCTTCCTTCGCCCAAGGCGGCAACGAGAATGCACTCAGATCGCCCTCCAAGGCCGATGTTACGGAAAAGAGGAGTGATCTTCGAGAGTTGCGTTCCCAGATCGAATCTTTGCGCAAGGAAATGTCGAAAGAGGAAGGCCGACGGGCCAGTGCGACAGACCAACTCCGTGGAATCGAGCGTGACATATCCTCCACACAACGCGAACTCGTTACCCTCTCCCTTCAGCGCAACAGAGTTCAAGAGACGTTGAAAGAACTCGCGAAAGAATCGCTTGAACTGGAAAACCAACTCAAGTCGACCAAATCCCAACTGGAACAGCTAGCCTATCGCCGCTACGTACAGGGACACCCCGATACCCTCCACCTTCTCCTCAGCGGCGAAAACCCAAGCCAGGTGGCGCGCGACCTCTATTATCTAGGGCTCGTCGGAAAGGAAAACGGACAACTGCTTCAGCAAACGGAGAAGCTCCTCGAAAGGAAAAAAAGCATTACTGAGCGTACGCGCGACCGTTCGGCCGAACTTGCCACAGTCGCTAACGATCAGAAGGAGCATCACGAAAAGCTGGTTGCTCAACGCCTGCACCGCAAGAGCGTGCTCGAAAAAATCTCCGCAAAAATTAGCGAACAACGCAAGGAAATCGGAAACCTGAGAAGGGACGAGAAACAGCTATCCCAGTTGGTCGCGAAACTTTCGAAGATTATTGCTGCGCGAAAAGCTTCGTCAGCCCCCCCCCGTAGTGAAGTCGCCCGACAGGGAAAGGATGCTCTGCCGAGCAAGCAGCGCACCACTAACGAAATCGCCAACGACAGAACCCCCGAAGCGATGCCGCAAGGAAACTTCTCGAAGCTGCGAGGCAGTCTTCGCCTGCCGGTAAAAGGAGTCGTCGCCAACCGTTTCGGCGGCCCAAGACAGGAAGGCGGAACATGGAAAGGATTGTTCATCCGGGCTGAAGCCGGCGGTTACATCAAGGCCATCGCCGGCGGGCAGGTCGTGTTCGCCGAGTGGATGCGGGGTTTCGGAAACCTGCTGATCGTCGATCACGGAAGCCAGTATCTATCAATTTACGGTTACAGTGATTCACTACTGAAACAGGTTGGAGACAGCGTGCATGGCGGCGACGCCATTGCCACTGTCGGGAACAGCGGTGGCAACCCGGAATCGGGTTTATACTTCGAGTTGCGTCATCAGGGGAATCCGATCGACCCTTTGCAATGGGCCAACCTGAGATGACGACGGCGTTTTTACGGAGCATTTGCACATGGGCAAGTTGAAACAAGCAAGTCTGGTCTTTGCCGGTCTGGCGGGAGGCATCCTGATCAGTCTTCAGTTTTCAGCGATGGCCGACAAGGACGTCCGCACCAACCTCCCCATCGAGGAACTGCGCACATTCGCCGAGGTTTTCAACGCCATCAAGCAGGGGTACGTTGAACCGATCGAAGACAAGAAGCTGATCACCCACGCGATCAGCGGCATGCTTTCCAACCTCGACCCGCATTCGTCCTATCTCGACGCCGATGCTTTCAAGGACTTGCAGGTCGGCACGCAAGGGGAGTTTGGTGGCTTGGGTATCGAGGTCGGCATGGAGGATGGCCTGGTAAAGGTCATTTCGCCGATCGAGGACACCCCCGCCTACCGGGCCGGGATCAAGGCGGGCGACCTGATCTTCAAGCTCGACGACAAAATGGTCAAGGGAATGACGCTATCGGATGCCGTCAAGCGCATGCGCGGCAAGCCCAAGACCCAGATCAAGCTGTCGATCCTGCGCAAGGGCGAACCCAAGCCGATCGAGATCACCCTGACCCGCGAGGTCATCAAGGTTCAAAGCGTCAAGTCCAAGCTGGTGGAGGAAGGCTACGGCTACCTGCGCATTACCCAGTTCCAGGAGACTACGGCGCCATCGGTGGTCAAGCACCTGCGCGACTTGTATCAGTCCGGCACGCTGAAGGGACTGGTTCTCGACTTGCGCAATGACCCGGGCGGACTGCTTAACGCGGCGATTGGCGTATCCGCGGCATTCCTGCCGCCCAAAGCCTTGGTCACATCGACCGACGGGCGCGTCCCGGACGCCAAACATCAATACGTCGTACAACCGGAAGACTACCTGCGCGGTTCACGCGAAGACTTCATCAAGAACCTGCCGCTCGAAGCGCTCAAGGTGCCGATGGTAGTCCTGATCAACGGAGGATCAGCCTCGGCTTCCGAGATCGTCGCCGGAGCCCTGCAGGACCACAAGCGCGCTGTCATCATGGGGACAACGAGTTTTGGCAAGGGATCGGTTCAAACCGTCATTCCTCTACCGGGCAGCACGGCCATCAAGCTGACGACTGCTCGTTATTTCACTCCGTCCGGCAGATCGATCCAGGCGAAGGGAATCGTTCCCGACATCGTCGTCGAGGAAACGCCCAACGGGACCTCAGCCGCACGGTTGCGTGAGGCCGACCTGGAAAACCACCTCGAAAACTTCCGGGAGGAAGAAAAAGCGAAGGAGGCCACGCCGCAGCAAAAGCCGCAAGGCAAGACGCTGCAGTCGCCGAAGCCCAGCCCGGACAAGGAAGGCGATGAGGACACCTTCGAGCCCTTGGGACGTGAGTTAGCGTCGAAAAAGGACTACCAGCTCAACCAGGCGGTCAACCTGCTGAAGGGGCTGCAAATCATGCAGGGAAAATAGCCTTTTCCGCGGGGGAATGACATGAAACGTCCACCCGAAGCACCCCAAAAGCCGGCGCCGATCCGCAAGGAACGCACCATACGCTTCGCGGAATTCCCGCCCGGCCAGACGCCGGAAGCGATGAGTTTCCTCGGCGGACTCGCCCATCTGGAAATCAAGCCGGGACTCGACGGCACCTCGGTCGACGCCATTTATGACCTGCATGACCACTCGCTCGAAGAGCTGGAATCAGCCCTGACGGACAAGGGCTTCCACCTGGAGTGCTCCTTGTTCAACAAGCTGGTTCGCGCACTGATCTACTATATCGAAGAGACAGAAATCCATAATCTCGATGCGCCGACGCGCCTTCTCAAGCGCTCGCAAAACGAAGCGTACACTCAAGCGTGGGAGCGGCATCCGCACGGCGACCACGACGACACTCCGCCGGAATGGCGCGAGTACAAATAGAAAACATTTCGTATAGTCACCCTCTTCCGTGCATCAACACGATGAACGACCAACAGCTGCTCCGCTACAGCCGGCACATTTTGCTGGATCAACTAGGCGTCGAAGGCCAGGCCCGCATCCTTGACGCAAAAGCACTGATCATCGGAGCAGGAGGCCTGGGGTCACCCGCGGCCATGTATCTGGCTTCCGCGGGCGTGGGGAAGATCACCCTGGCCGATGGCGACACTGTAGATCTGACCAATCTGCAGCGGCAGCTACTTCACTCGGATGAAAGCATCGGGCACGCCAAGTCGCTTTCCGGGCGCGCAACGCTCGCCCGAATCAATCCGGGCATCATCGTCACGCCGATCGCCGAACGGCTATCCGGCAAAAAGCTGGAAGAACTCGTTGCCGATGCGGACGTAGTGCTCGACTGCTGCGACAATTTCGAGACACGCCACGCCATCAATCGCGCCTGCGTCGAGGCAGGCACACCATTGGTATCGGGAGCGGCAGTACGTTTCAGCGGCCAGATTTCCGTCTTCGATCCGCGCGATGCCGCATCGCCCTGCTACCACTGCCTGTTTCCCGAAGGGGAGAATGTCGAAGAATTACGTTGCGCAGTAACAGGAGTCTTCGCCCCGCTCACTGGAATCATTGGCGCAATGCAGGCCGCCGAAGCTTTGAAGGTAATTTGTGGCGCCGGCGAAACCCTGCACGGGCGACTGTTGCTGCTCAATGCATTGACGATGGAATGGCGCAGCGTGCGCTTCCACAAGGATCCGCACTGCGCAGTCTGTGCCGTCAGATAAGACGGGCCACGACACGCAGATCGGTGCCAACCATTCGCATGTCGCGAACGGCGAGCCGCTGCTTGCTGCCGAGAGAAGCCAATTCCGGCATATCGAACATGCCCCGCGCCTTGTCGCCAATCAAACACGGCGCAAGATAGAGTAGCAATTCGTCGACCAGCCCTTCCCCTAGCAGCGCGCCGTTCAACCGGCCACCGCCTTCGACGTGCACCTCGTTCACCCCGCGCCGCGCGAGTTCTGCCATCAAAGCAGCCAGATTCACCTTGCCGTTGCCATCCGGGAAGGGCGTCACTTCGGCGCCCCGGGCACGCAAAAGGGTCGCTTTTTCCTCATTTTCAGCAGCCGTCGCCACCAGCAGATCACCGCCAACCAGCACACGGGCTTCGGGGAATAACTCCAACCGGGAATCAACAACCACCTTGCGCGGCTGGCGCTCCGTCGCCACCCCGCGCACGTTGAGTTGCGGATCGTCGTCGCGCACGGTGCCGATACCGCTCAGGATAGCGCAGGCTCGAGCCCGCCAGCGGTGGCCGTCCTGCCGCGCCGCCGGTCCGGTAATCCACTGGCTGACCCCGTTGAGCAGCGCCGACTTTCCGTCGAGACTGGCCGCCAGTTTCAGCCGCACCCACGGACGCCCCCGGGACATGCGCGACACGAAGCCCACGTTGAGTTCACCCGCTTCCGCCGCGAGAAGCCCGCACGGTGCGATGATCCCTGCGTCAACGAGCATGGCCATGCCGCGTCCCGCGACCTGCGGATTGGGGTCCTCCATCGCGGCCACAACGCGCGCGACGCCGGCCTCGATCAAGGCTGCGGCACAGGGCGGCGTGCGCCCGTGGTGACTGCACGGCTCAAGCGTCACATAAACAGTAGCGCCGCGCGCCGCCGAACCGGCGACACGCAACGCCTCGACTTCGGCATGCGCCTCGCCAGCCTTGCGGTGCCAACCTTCACCGACAACAGTTCCGTCATTGACGATCACACAGCCCACGCGCGGATTCGGCGTGGTCGAATAAAGCCCCTTTTCCGCAAGGCGCAACGCCCTTGCCATGAAAGCGTGATCAGCCGGGCTGAACATGGAGGAAAAATCAGTCAGACGCGCCGCTGGCCCGGACGCGACACTTCCTTGACGAGATCGGAAAATTCGTCAACGTCTTCAAAACTGCGGTAGACCGACGCAAAACGCACATAGGCCACCTTGTCGATCTTCTTGAGTTCATGCATGACCATTTCGCCGATTTTTTCTGAGGGGACTTCGCGCTCCCCCAAGGTCAGCAATTGCTCCTCGATGCGCATGATGACCGCGTCGACGGCCTCGACCTTCACCGGCCGCTTGCGTAACGCCAGCCACAGGCTGGCAGCCAGCTTCTCGCGGTCGAAATCGACACGCGATCCGTTCTTTTTGACCACCTGCGGCAGGCGGATCTCGGCCCGCTCGTAGGTGGAAAAGCGCTTGTCACACGAAAGACAGCGCCGACGGCGACGCACAATGTCGCCGTCTTCGTTGATGCGCGTATCTGCGACCGTCGTATCGGACGCCCCGCAGAATGGGCAGCGCATGTGCTATCAGGCTCCGTAGACCGGATACTTCTTGCACAACACCGCCACATCCGCACGCACCCGCGCCAGCACCGCTTCATCATTCGGTGCCTCAAGCACATCGGCGATCAGATGCGCGACCGTTTCCGCTTCGATCTCGGTAAAACCGCGTGTCGTCATCGCCGGCGTGCCGATGCGGATGCCCGACGTGACCATCGGTTTCTGCGGATCGTTGGGAATCGAGTTCTTGTTCACGGTGATGTGCGCCTTGCCCAAGGCCGCTTCAGCCTCTTTGCCGGTGATGTTTTTCGAACGCAGGTCGACCAGGAACACATGCGACTCCGTGCGTCCGGAAACGATGCGCAGTCCGCGCTCTTCCGACAACACGCGGGACAGTACGCGGGCGTTGGCGACCACCTGCTCCTGATACTCGCGGAACTCGGGAGTCAGCGCCTCCTTGAAAGCGACGGCCTTGGCGGCGATCACATGCATCAGCGGACCGCCTTGCAGGCCCGGGAAGATCGCCGAGTTGATGGCTTTTTCGTGCTCGGCCTTCATCAGGATCACGCCGCCGCGAGGGCCGCGCAGGGTCTTGTGGGTCGTCGAGGTCACCACATCGGCGAAAGGCACCGGATTCGGGTAGCAGTCGGCAGCAATCAGGCCGGCATAGTGCGCCATATCGACCCAGAAGATCGCACCGACTTCCTTGGCGACCGTGGCGAAGCGCTCGAAATCGATGCGCAGCGAATAGGCGGAAGCCCCGGCGATGATGATTTTCGGCTTGTGCTCGCGGGCCAGCGCTTCCATCTTGTCGTAATCGATCTCTTCCTTTTCGTTGAGACCGTAAGCGACAACGTTGAACCACTTGCCGGACATGTTCAGCGGCATCCCGTGGGTCAGATGGCCGCCCTCGGCCAGGCTCATGCCCATGATCGTGTCGCCCGGCTTGGCGAAGGCCATCAGCACGGCCTGGTTGGCTTGTGAACCGGAATTCGGCTGGACGTTGGCGGCATCGGCGCCAAACAGCTCCTTGAGGCGATCGATGGCGATCTGCTCGGCGATATCGACGTATTCGCAACCGCCGTAGTAGCGCTTGCCGGGATAGCCTTCGGCATACTTGTTGGTCAACTGCGATCCCTGCGCTTCCATCACCGCCTTGCTGACGTAATTCTCGGAGGCAATCAGCTCGATGTGCTCCTCCTGGCGGCGATTTTCGCTTTCGATCGCCTTCCAGAGATCAGGATCAACTTTTGCCAGGGTATCTTTTGCCGAAAACATCGTTCTTCCTCACAAGCCATTGAAAGGAAGCGGATTGTATCACGCGGTCAATCCCGCGATTGACAATCCAGATGCGCCGTATCGGCCCAGCTTTCGATCGCCCATTCCCCGTTCTCGATGGCGATTCGGCTGATTCCTGTATTGGGAATCGGATAGTCGCGCGGCGCGCTCAGCGGCAAGTGACGGGCACGCCGATAAATCACATCCAGCACGCCACCGTGAGTCACCACGACGATCGTCTGACCGGGATGACTCTGCGCCAGCAGATCGACACAAACGAGCACACGCTCCTGATGCTGCCGCCGGCTTTCCCCACCCAGCGGGACATGCTCGGGGTCACCAGACTCCAGCGCTTCAGCTTCTGTCGCGAAGGCTTGCGCGATTTCACCGATCGTCATTCCTTCACATCGGCCGAAATTGCGCTCGCGCAGCGCCGGCTCGTGCCGCACGCTCAGGCCAAGGGCGCAAGCCAAAGGAGCTGCGGTTTGCCTGGCGCGCCAGAGATCGCTCGAATAGATCGCCGCCGTCCCTTCCGGGCGAAAACGCAGGCCAAGCGCCTCCGCTTGGGCCAGACCGTTGGCGTTGAGCGGCCGATCGATATGCCCCTGCATGCGCAACTCGACATTCCACTCCGTCTCGCCGTGACGGATGAAGTAGATCCTTGCCATTCTTCCTGTTCTCTTCAGATAAAAAAACCTTCCACAACAAGGCGGTATGCCTTTGTCACACGACCTGCCGAATAGCTTCACCGGCCGAGCTATGCGATAATTTCGCCCCTGTTTGCCGACCGGGCAGGGTCAGGAATCCCACAAGGACGCTGCATCGCCCGGTCGAGTCTCCGGGTGCGATCCATCCGCTGTCCTGCCGATGCAAACAATCGCCACCCGGAATTCTGACACCAAACAAGGACTTTTCCCGTGAACGCCCTCCTCAAACTGTCGCGCCGGATCGATGCGCTGACGGAACGTATCGGCAAGCTGGCCATCTGGCTGGTGCTGATCGTGGTGCTGATCAGCGCCGGCAATGCCCTCATGCGTTATTCGATCAATTTCAGTTCAAATGCGCTGCTGGAAATCCAGTGGTACCTGTTCGGCCTGATCTTCCTCCTCTGCGGCGGGTACACTCTGTTGCGCAACGAGCATGTCCGCATTGACCTGATTTCCGGGCGCTTCTCGAAAAAGGCACAAACCTGGATCGACATCTTCGGCATCCTCTTCTTCCTGATGCCGATGGCCATCGTCATCATGACGCTTTCATGGCCGGTATTTGTATCCGCGCTCGAGTCCGGCGAGATGTCCAACAGCGCCGGCGGACTGATCATCTGGCCTGCACGCCTGATGGTGCCAGTGGGGTTCTTCCTGCTCATCCTGCAAGCATTGTCCGAGCTGATCAAACGCTTCGGTTTTCTTCAGGGACTGTGTCCCGACCCGACCGACAAGAAGAAGGCACCCAGTCACGAAGAGGAACTGATGAACGCCATCAAGGCAAGGAAGGGTGAAGCGTGATGGCCGAGTTCCTGATCGCCAACATGGCACCGATCATTTTTGTGTCGATGGTCGCATTCCTCCTCCTCGGATTTCCCGTCGCCTTTGCGCTTGCGGCCAACGGCATCGTATTCGGGCTGCTCGGCATCGAACTGGGATTGCTGGGACCGCAGCTGTTCCAGGCGCTGCCCGACCGCATTTTCAGCGTCATGGCCAACGAGACGCTGCTCGCGGTACCGTTCTTCACCTTCATGGGGCTGATTCTCGAGCGCTCCGGCATGGCCGAGGACCTGCTCGACACGATCGGTCAACTGTTCGGACCGATACGCGGCGGTCTAGGCTACGCGGTCATTTTCGTCGGCGCCCTGCTGGCGGCCACGACCGGAGTTGTCGCCGCGTCGGTGATCTCGATGGGCCTCATCTCGCTACCGATCATGCTGCGCTACGGCTACGACAAGCGGATCGCCACCGGCGTCATCGCCGCTTCGGGAACGTTGGCCCAGATCATCCCGCCCTCGCTAGTGCTGATCGTCATGGCCGACCAGCTCGGAAAATCGGTCGGCGACATGTACGCCGGCGCCTTTGTCCCGGCCATCGTCCTCTCGCTGCTGTATGTTGGCTACGTCGTCGGCGTCGCGATCGTGAAGCCCGCTTGGGTTCCTGCTCTGCCGCCCGAGGCGCGCACGCTGCGCGGCACGAAGCTCCTGCTGCGCGTCATCACCACCCTCCTGCCGCCGCTGCTGCTGATCTTTCTGGTACTCGGCACCATCTTCCTCGGCATTGCGACGCCGACCGAAGGCGGCGCGATGGGCGCGTCGGGTGCGTTGCTCATGGCCATCGTGCGCAAGCGGATGAACCTGACCCTGCTCAAACAGGCGATGGAAAGTACCGCCAAGCTGACAACCTTCGTCGTATTCATCCTCGTCGGAGCGCGGGTTTTCTCGCTGACGTTCTACGGTGTCGACGGCCACCTCTGGGTAGAACACCTGTTGGGCAACCTTCCCGGCGGGCAGATCGGTTTCCTGATCGTCGTCAACATCCTGGTGTTCGTGCTGGCCTTCTTCCTCGACTACTTCGAACTGGCGTTCATCATCGTGCCGCTGCTCGGCCCGGTTGCCGAAAAGATGGGAATCGACCTGATCTGGTTCGGGGTGCTGCTCGGGGTCAACATGCAAACATCCTTCCTGCACCCTCCGTTCGGGTTCGCCCTGTTCTTCCTGCGCTCGGTAGCCCCGGCGTCGGTGAAGACCAGCGACATCTACTGGGGCGCGATTCCGTTCGTTTTCGTTCAACTGCTGATGGTCGCCCTGATCATCGCGTTCCCGCAAATGGTCACCTTCAGTATCGACAAGGGACCGGTGGTCGACGTGAACACGATCAAGATCGAAGTACCTGTCATGGACTACCAGTACGACGCCGTGCCGAGTCAATAACAGAGCGGCGAGGTCACCTGCACAACAAAACGGGAGCCGAGGCTCCCGTTTTTTGTTACGCCTATCCGCCTCAGGTTTTCCGGCTGAACATGAAGTTGGCGTACGAGCCTTCGCAGACCCGGTACCAGGAATTCTGCTCATCCAGGAACTTCTTGTAGTCGTCGTAGATTTTCTTGAACAGCGGGTTGCTGGCAGACGTTTCCGCGTAGTACTCCATGGCGGCCTTGTAGCTGGCTTCCATCACATCCTTCGGGAACGGGCGCAACTGCGTGCCCGAACCGATCAGCTGCTTCAACGCCACGGGGTTCTTGGTGTCGTAGCGAGCGCACATCTCGGTATCGGTTTCGGCGCAGGCGGCCTCGATGATCGCCTGGTATTCCTTCGGCAATTCGGCCCACTTCTGCGCGTTGATGTAGGTCGAGATCTGCGGACCACCTTCCCACCAGGCCGGATAGTAATAGTACTTGGCCACCTTGTTGAAACCGAGTTTCTGGTCATCGTACGGGCCGACCCACTCGACGGCATCGATCGTTCCTTTTTCCAGCGCGGGGTAGATATCCGGACCGGCGATCTGCTGCGGCACGACGCCGACCTTGGCCAGCACGGCGCCGGCGAGACCGGCAACGCGCATCTTCAGACCATTGAGGTCTTTGACCGACTTGATTTCCTTGCGATACCAGCCGCCCATCTGCACCCCGGTATTACCCGACGGGAAGGAGACGATGTTCGACTTGGCGAACAACTCGGCCATCAGTTTGGCGCCATTGCCTTGCCGATACCAGGCCTTGATCTGGCGGGCGTTCATTCCGAACGGGATGGCCGTATCGATGCAGTACGTGGGATCCTTGCCGAAGTAGTAATACGAGCAGGTGAAGCCCATCTCGACCGTATTGTCCTTGACCGCATCATGCACCCCGGCCGGCGGCACGATTTCGCCGGCAGCGAACAACTGGATCTGGAACTTGCCACCAGACATTTCGTTGACCCGCTTGACGAGGAATTCGGCCGATCCGTGCAGCGTATCCAGGCTCTTCGGGAAGCTCGAAGCAATCCGCCACTTGATCGTCGGTGCGTTCTGCGCGATCGCCGGGGCGGCAACAGCCCCCGCGGCGAGACCGACCCCCGCTTTTTTCAAAAAGGAACGTCTTTCCATGAGTTGTTCTCTCCGTGAGTTATGAACCGATCTTCAGACAACCGATGGATTATAGCCAAAGCTGCTTTGGCCAATCGGGCTTTTTCTCGCTTCCGGGAGGCCGCGCTGCGCAGCATTTCCTTGCTACGCACTTGAACTTCAGCTCATGGATATCGGATACTCGCGGTCGGATAAAACAACGACATCAGCACAGAGGGACCATGAAATGAACCATCGCATCATGCGCATCGCCGCCACCTATGCCATCTGCCTAGCCAGCCTGCTGAATATTTCGCAGGCACAAACCAAGCTGGCCCTTGCACACGGAGCGGCGCCGGGCAACCCGCGATCGGAAGCTGCACTGAAGTTCGCAGAGCTCGTCAAGGCAAAGAGCGGGGGAAAACTTTCCGTGGAAATCGGTGGTCCGACTCAGCACGGTGACGAAGTGGCCATGCTCTCGTCGCTATCCACCGGCAAGCTCGACATGAGCATCAACTCGCAGGGGCCTGCCGGATTGCTTGTTCCCGAACTCGCTGCACTGGGACTTCCCTACGCGTTTTCGAGCTCGGCCAAGGCGCTTGAGGCTCTCGACGGAGCGATCGGCGAGGAATTGGCAAAAAAATTCGAAGCCAAGGGCATGGTGCTGGTCGCCTGGATGGACAACGGCATTCGCCAGATGAGCAACAACAAACGTCCGATCAGGAAACCGGAGGACGTTCGCGGCCTGCGACTGCGAACCACGGCCGACAAGTCGACCATGGACCTGGTGCGCGCGCTCGAGGGGACGCCGGTACCGATCAATTTCGGGGACCTGTACGTGGCACTGCAACAAGGCTTCGTCGACGGGCAGGAGAATCCGCTGGCCAACATTTACTCGGCCAAGCTGCACGAGGTGCAAAAATACATTTCAATCACCAACCACAAGTTCGAGGCCACCCCGTTCTTCGTCAGTCTGGCGACCTGGAAACGGCTGTCGTCTGATGAGCGCTCGCTGATCAAGGACGCTGCACAAGAAGCCGCCAAGCTGCAACGCAAGCTGATGGCCGAATCCGACAGCCGTCTACTTGCCGAGTACAAGAAGATGGGCTCGGTTCAGATCAATGAGGCCGACGTCCCGGCCTTCAAGGCCGCGACGCAAAAAGTCTGGGACAACTGGGAGCTGAAGCCTTTCGGCGCCTTCGTCAAGAAACTGCGCGCCGCTTCGAATTGATTCGCGGCAACGTGCCGGAACACCTCACCAGGAGAGTCGCCCCATGACCATCGCCCAACGCCTGATCGCCCTGATCGCCACTGCGCTCGCCAGCCTGCTCATCCTGGCAGGCGTCAGCTACCTGCAGACCGAGAAGGTCTTCAAGGCGGCCAACTACGCCAACGAAAACACCGTACCGAGCCTGGAAGCCATCAACAAGACGATCAGTGCCTTCCTGCAGATCCGCATCCAGGTCCTTTACCACCTCGTCGCACTGGATCCTGCACAGAAGACCGCCACGGAAAAGGCGCTCGAAGGGGAGGTCGCGGAAGTAGACAAGAGCATCAAGAACTATGAAGCCCTGATCACCGACGATGAAGACCGACGCTTTGTCGAAGCGCAGAAGACGGCCTTCGGCGAGTACAGGGACGCAATCGCCGCAATCATTTCCGAATCGCGCAACTACGAGACGGAAAGGGCGCTCAAGGAAATGGAGAAGGCCAAGGTCATCGGCGACAAGCTAACCAAACTTTTCGCCGACCATATCCACTACAACGACGAACTTGGCGAAAAGGCGGCGGCCAAAGCGCTGGCCGCCAAGCACACCTCGAACATCATTGCCGGCGCAGTCCTCCTCGCGGCATTGGTAATCCTTGCAACAGCCGGATTCATCACGCTACGCAGCCTGACGTCGCGCATCGCGGTCGCCAACAACCTCGCCGCGCGCATTGCCGCCGGCGACCTGACGGCGTCGACCCAGCTGACCAAATCATCCCGCGACGAAATCGGTCGCCTCCTGCAGTCGCTGGAAACGATGCGCGCCGAACTGGCCAGGATCATCGGCGAGGTCACCAGCAACGCCGACAGCGTGTCGTCCTCCGCCAACATGCTGTCGACCTCGGCCGGTCAGGTGGCAACCAGCACCGAGGCGCAAACCGCCTCGACCGCCTCGGCCGCTGCCGCCGTCGAAGAGATGACGGTGAGCATCGACCACATTGGCAGCAGCGCGACTGAAGCCAGCCAGCGCGCCACGGAAGCGGGTGAGAGTGCCATCGAAAGCGGGCAGAGCGTCGACACGGCGGCATCCAGGATTTCCGAGGTCGCGGAGAGGGTGGAACACACCGCAACGCAGATGCAGGAACTATCCGCGCAGGTGCAGCAGATCGGCAGCATCGCTGTAGTCATTCGCGAGGTCGCCGACCAAACCAACCTGCTCGCGCTCAATGCGGCCATCGAGGCCGCCCGTGCCGGCGAACAAGGCCGCGGCTTCGCGGTCGTCGCCGACGAGGTGCGCAAGCTCGCCGAGCGGACGACCGTCTCCGTGCACGAGATCAGCGACGTCATTGCCAACATCCAGAGAGGCGCGACGGCCGCAGTCGACAGCATGCAGTCGAGCCGCGAGGTTGTCGGCGAAGTCGTCAACGTGGCGAAAAGCGCCAGCCTGTCGATGGAGACGATTCGCACCTCGGCGGAAACCGTGCGCCATGCGATCGAAAGCATTTCCGACGCGTTGCGCGAGCAGAAAACCAGTTCCGTCGACCTCGCCCGCAACGTCGAGTCGATCGCCCAGATGTCCGAGGAAAACTCGGCCGCGGTGGACTCGGTGTCGACTACGGCGCAGCATCTGGTCGAACTCTCCGGCACGCTCAAGTCCAGCGTTGCGCGCTTCCGGCTCTGACCGCAGCAAGAAATATCTTACGTTTCATAGAAGGAATGTGATGAAGCAGTCGTACCCCAAGGCCACAGCTCCGCTGCTGATTGCGCTCGGCGCGCTCTGCTGCGCCGTATCGGCGCAGGCCACAACCAATCTGGTCCTCGGCCACGGCAATTCACCGAACAACCCCAAATCGCAAGCGGCCGCAAAGTTCGCCGAAATCGTGAAGGAGAAAAGCGCCGGACAGATCACGATCACGATCAACGGAGCGGCCCAGCTGGGCGACGACCTGGCGATGGTGACGGCGATGGCACGTGGAACGCTCGACCTGGGCGTGAACTCGCAGGGCACCGTGGCCACCATGGTTCCTGCGCTCTCGGCGCTCGGACTGCCCTACGCTTTTTCTACCTCGGCCAAGGCATGGGAAGTACTCGACGGCCCCGTGGGGGAAGACCTGGCGGAGAAACTGCACGCCAAGGATCTGATCCTGCTCGGCTGGATGGACAACGGGATCCGGCAGATCACCAACAACAAGCGGCCGATCACCAAGCCCGACGATCTCAAGGGACTGAAAATCCGCACGACGCCCGACAAGTCGATCATGGACATCATGACGGCCCTGGGCGCGATGCCGGCGCCGATGAACTTCAGCAACGTTTACGAGGCGCTGAAGAGTGGTTTCGTCGACGGCCAGGACAACCCGCTGGCCAACATCCATTCGGCCAAGCTGCATGAAGTGCAGAAATACATCTCGATCACCAACCACAACTACAGCGTGGCGCCGTTCCTGATGAGCCGCAAGAGCTGGGAACAACTCTCCTCCGACCAGCGCAAGCTGCTCAAGGAGGCCGCCGGCGAGGCGACTGCCTTTCAGCGCAAGCTGATGGCCGATTCGGACGCCAGACTGCTGGCCGAGTACGAAAAGATGCCATCGGTGCAGGTGGTCAAGGCCGACCAGGCCGCCTTCAAGGCGGCGACCCGGAAGGTCTGGGATAGCTGGGAACTGAAGCCTTTCGGCGATTTCGTCAAGAAACTGCGCGCCGCGGCGAACTGAGCACGGCGTTTTTCCCGGGCTCCGTCAGATGCCGGAGCCCCCTTCTTCCAGCGGCACGGCCGGCACGTTGAACACCTTCACCTGCCTCGGCTTCAGCCAAACCTGCTGCCCGCGCGCCAGGTTCAGCGCATTCGCCCGCTCGCGCGTCAGCTCCGCCTCGACGAGTTCCGAGGCATGCGCCAGTTCGACCCGCACCATCGGCCCGATCGCGTGCACTTCCTGTACCGTCGCCTCGATGCCGCCGCTCATCGGCGCATGTTCGATGTCGATATCGTGCGGACGCACAAAGGCCAGCGCCTGGCCGCGCTCGCCCGACGACGACTCCGCCAACTCCACTGACTCGCGGCCGACTTCCGCCCACGCGCCGTGCAAGCGGCTGTGGAAGACGTTCACGTTGCCGAGAAACTGGTAGACGAACGGCGAGGCGGGGTTTGAATACACGTCGTCGGGCGTGCCGATCTGCTCGATCTTGCCGTGGTTCATCACCACCACCCGGTCGGCCACTTCCAGTGCTTCCTCCTGGTCGTGCGTGACGAAGACGCTGGAAATGTGCATTTCGTCGTGCAGCCGGCGCAGCCAGCGGCGCAACTCCTTGCGCACCTTGGTGTCGAGCGCGCCGAACGGCTCGTCGAGCAAAAGGACTTTCGGCTCGACGGCCAGGGCACGGGCCAGCGCAATGCGCTGCCGCTGCCCGCCGGAGAGCTGCGACGGATAGCGGTCGGCCAGCCAGTCGAGTTGGACGAGCTTGAGCAGATCAAGCACGCGGCGGCGGATTTCTGCCTCCGGCGGCCGCTCGTGCTTCGGCTTGACGCGCAGGCCGAAGGCCACATTCTCGAACACCGACATGTGCCGGAACAGCGCGTAGTGCTGGAAGACGAAGCCGACCCCGCGGTCGCGGGCGTGCAGGTGCGTCGCCTCCTCGCCGCCGAAGCTCACGTGGCCGGCATCCGCCGTTTCCATGCCGGCGATGATTCGCAGCAACGTCGTCTTGCCGCAGCCCGAGGGGCCCAGCAGGGCGACCAGTTCACCGGTCGGGATGGTCAGATTGATGTCGTCGAGCGCGACGAAATTGCCGAAGCGCTTGCCAACGCCGTTGATTTCTATGCTCATGTCCTTGCTCCATTTACTCCGTTTTTTCCGGCGGCAGCGCCGTGTCCAGCATTTCTGTTTCCTGGCGCATCTTCCATTCGACCAGTGTCTTGGCCACCAGCGTCACCAGCGCCAGCAGGGCGAGGACCGACGCAGCGGCAAAGGCGCCGATCGCGTTGTACTCGTTGTAAACAATCTCCACGTAAAGCGGCAGCGTGTTCGTCTCGCCACGGATGTGCCCGGAAACCACCGACACCGCACCGAACTCGCCCATCGCCCGGGCGTTCGCCAGGATCACCCCGTAGAGCAAGCCCCACTTGATGTTCGGCAGGGTGACGCGAAAGAACATCTGCCAACCCGACGCGCCCAGCGACACGGCGGCCTCCTCCTCGTCCTTGCCCTGCGCCTGCATCAGCGGGATCAATTCACGGGCGACGAACGGGAAGGTGATGAACAGCGTCACGATGATCATCCCCGGCAAGGCGAAGACGATCTTGATATCGTGCGCGGACAGCCACGGGCCGAACACGCCCTGCGCGCCGAAGATCAGCAGGAAGACCAGGCCGACGACCACCGGCGACACTGCGAACGGCAGGTCGATCAGCGTGATCAGCAGACTCTTGCCGCGAAAGTCGAACTTGGCGATCGCCCACGCCGCGGCAACCCCCACCGCTATGTTGAACGGCAGAACGATGACCGCGATGAAGAGGGTCAGCCCGATCGCTGACAAGGCCTCGGGATGACTCAGCGCTTCGCGGTAGGCACCCCAGCCGCCCGACAACGCCTCGGCGAATACCGACACCAGCGGCAAGGCCAAAAAGAAGAACAGGAAACCCAGACCGAGAACCGTCAGCGTCACGCGCAACCAGCGCGGCTCGGCGTTGGCCCGGCGCACGATCGTCCCGCTCACAGGCTCACCCTTTCCTTTCCGTGGTGGCGGTTAGCCGCCCACCACTGCAATCCATTGACCGCCAGCAGAAGGACAAAGGAAATTATCAGCATCACCGAGGCCAGCGCGGTCGCCCCGACCACGTCGTACTGCTCCAGCTTCGAGATGATCAAGAGCGGCGTGATTTCCGAGATCAGCGGCATGTTGCCGGCAATGAAGATGACCGAGCCGTACTCACCGACGGCACGGGAAAAGGCCAGGGTGAAGCCGGTCAGCAGAGCCGGAAAGATGCCCGGCAGCAACACCCGCCAGAAGGTCTGCAGGCGCGAGGCGCCGAGCGTCGCGGCGGCCTCTTCGATCTCCGGTTCGATGTCCTCGATCACCGGCTGCAAGGTACGCACGACGAACGGCAGGCCGATGAAGGTCAGCGCGACGACGATACCGAGCGGAGTGAAAGCGATCTGCAACCCGAGCGGCTCGAGGAAGCGCCCGATCCAGCCGTTGCCCGCGTACAGCGTCGCCAGCGTGATGCCGGCCACCGCCGTGGGCAGGGCGAACGGCAGGTCGACCAGCGAATCGACCAGTCGCTTGCCCGGGAACGGGTAGCGAACCAGCACCCAGGCCACGATCAGACCGAAGAACGCGTTGATCAGTGCGGCCACCAGCGACGCGCCGAAGGTCACCCGGTAGGCAGCCAGCGCCCGTTCGCCGGTCGCCACGTTCCAGAACTGCTCGAAGCTCAGCGAGCTGGCCTTGAAGGCCAGTCCGGACAACGGCAGCAGGATCAGCAGCGACAGATAGACCAGCGTAAAGCCTAGCGAGAGGCCGAAGCCGGGAAGCACGCGTTTCATGGTCGGTCTCTCCGAACTGTCCGCTTACTTGGACTGGTAGATCTGGTCAAACGAACCGCCATCCTTGAAGTGGGCCGGGAAGGCCTTGCTCCAGCCACCGAACACCTCGTCCACCGTGAAGGTGTTGATCGCCGGAAATTGCGCTGCGTATTTCTTCAGCACCTCGGGGTCGCGCGGGCGGAGGTAGTTCTGCGCTGCATTCTCCTGCCCTTCCTTCGACCACAGGTAGTCGAGGTACGCCTGCGCCTGCTTGCGCGTGCCTTTCTTGTCGACCGTCCGCTCGACGATGGCCACCGGAAACTCGGTGAGGATCGACAGCGACGGATGGACCACGTCGAATCCGCCCTTGCCAAACTCCTTGGCGATCAGCTCGGCTTCGGATTCGAAGGACACGAGCACGTCGCCGATCTTGCGCTGCATGAAGGTCGTCGTCGCGTCACGCCCGCCGGAAGCGAACAGCGGCGCGTTTTTCAGCAGCTTGCCGACGAATTCCTGCGCGCTCTTGTCGTTGCCGCCGGGTTGCTTGAGCGCGTAACCCCACGCCGCGAGATAGGAGTAGCGGCCGTTGCCGGTGTTCTTCGGGTGCGGCAGGATCACCTGCACGCCAGACTGCACGAGATCCGACCAGTCCTTCAGCCCCTTCGGATTTCCTTTGCGCACGATGAAGACCATCGTCGAGGTGTAAGGCGAGGCATTAGTCGAAAACTTCTTCGCGTACTCCTTGACCACCAGCCCCTTCTCGGCCAGGAAATCGACGTCGGACGCCTGGTTCATGGTGACCACGTCTGCTTCCAGCCCGTCGGCGACGGCGCGCACCTGCTTGCTCGAGCCGGCATGCGACTGCTTCAGTTCGATGGTCTCGCCACTCTTTTCCTTCCAGTGCTTCTGGAACAGCGGGTTGTAGTCCTTGTAGAAGTCACGGGCGACGTCGTAGGACACGTTGAGCAGGCTGGTCTGCGCGACAGCCGGCGCTGAGCCGACGACGACGACCACGCCGGCCACGACCAAAGCGGAATACAGTTTGCGAAGCGTTACAAACATGGCTATCTCCTTCCAAAGTTCATAAATAACTGCGATGGGCCAGACTATAAGGAGATTATTTAGAACCACAAAGTCTAGTTATTTATTTATTTATTCATAATTGTTATATACGAGAAGCCCTTACGGGTAGAAACAGCACGATCGCTTGTCTATCGTTATCAATAGCGCGTTCGTTTTGTCCGGGGAGGCCTATCCGATGTTCTGGCAATTGCGTCTCGAAAATCTCGCCGCCCGCCTGAGTCTTCACGACATCCCCGTCCGCATCGCCTTGTGGAACGGACAACGGTTCGATCTGGGCCGATCGATCAAAGTGATGATTCACGCCAGAACACCCGCAGGACTGCGCCAACTCGTCCACCCCAGCCTGGACGCGCTCGGCAGCGCCTACGTCGAGGGGCATCTCGACGTCGAAGGCGAACTCGGGGACGTATTCGACGTCGCCGCCGGCCTCGCCCGTCACGCCGTCAAACCGGCCGGACGCTTCGGACGGATCGTGCATACGATCAACCACACGAAGAAACTCGACGCCGATGCCATCGCCTACCACTACGATGTCTCGAACGACTTTTACCGCGCCTGGCTCGACGAGAACATGGTCTATTCCTGCGCCTATTTCAAAGGTTTCGACGACAGCCTGGAACAGGCCCAACTACAAAAGCTCGACCATGTGCTGACCAAGATCCGCCTGCAACCGGGGCAGCACCTGCTCGATATCGGCTGTGGCTGGGGAGCGCTAATCATGCGTGCCGCGCAAAAATACGGTGTGCGCGCCACTGGCATCACGCTCTCCCGCCAGCAGTGCGAACTGGCACAGGAGCGCATCGCCGCCGCCGGTCTTGCCGACCGCTGCGAAGTACACCTCGCCGACTATCGCGACATGAGCGGCAAATTCGACCGCATCACCAGCATCGGCATGTTCGAACACGTCGGCCTGAAGAACCTGCCCGGCTATTTTGCCAAGATCCGCAGCCTGCTCACCGACGACGGCATCGTGCTCAACCACGGCATCACCTCCACCGACCCTGAGTCCGGCCAGGTCGCCTGGGGCGGAGGGGACTTCATCGACCGCTACGTTTTTCCGCACGGCGAATTACCACACATCAGCCTCGCGCTCCGCGAGATGAGCGCCGCCGGACTGGAAGCAACCGATGTGGAAGGGCTGCGCCGGCATTACGCGCTGACACTGAAGCACTGGGCGCAACGCTACGAGCAGGCCTCGGAGAAGATCCGCACGCTGGTTGACGAGCGGCGCTACCGCATCTGGCGCATGTACCTCGCCGGCTGCGCCTACGCCTTCGACCATGCCTGGACCTCGATCTACCAGATCCTCGCGGTCAGGGCCGATCGCCCCGACGTCGGCCGCCTGCCGCTCACACGCGATTACATGTACCGGGAAACCTCCTGAGCATCCGGCAGTCAGAGCGCAGCGAAGTGCGGGATAATCCGCCCCGTTTTACCCACATTGTTGCCTGCTTCCGACATGCCTCCAGCCGAACTCACCGAACTTTTTCACGGACGCCGCTACCACGCCTACAACGAGTGGGTAAAGCGCGAACACGGCGGCCGGCTGCAGAAAGTCTCGATCGACGCCGGGTTCACCTGCCCCAACCGCGACGGCAAGCTCGGGGTCGGCGGTTGCTCCTTCTGCAACAACGACGGCTTCACCCCCAGCTACCTGCGCGAGCAGCGGGACATCGGCAGACAGATCGACACCGGCATCGCCTTCATGCGCCGGCGCTATCCGCAGACGCAACGTTTTCTCGCCTATTTCCAGAGCTACTCAAACACCTACGGCGAACTCGCGCGTCTGCAGGGGCTCTATGAAACCGCGCTGGCGCACCCCGACATTTCCGGGCTGGTCATCGGCACCCGCCCTGACTGTCTGCCGGACGAAACGCTCGACTACCTCGCTGCGCTGTCCCGGCACACGCTGGTCGAACTTGAAATCGGCATCGAATCCTGCTCCGACGTCGTCCTGCGCGAATGCCTGCGCGGCCATGACTTCGCCTGCACGCAAGACGCCATCTGGCGCGCCGCCCAACGCGGCCTGTTCATCACCGGCCACCTGCTGCTCGGCCTGCCGCTCGAAACGCAGGAAAGCCTGATCGACGGCGCCCGCGCCTTGGCGCAATTGCCGGTCGATGCCCTGAAGTTCCACCAGCTGCAGATCATCCGCGGCACGCGTCTGGCCAATCAGTATCGTGCCGATCCGGCCAGCGTACCGCTGCTGAGCCCGGAAGCCTATATCGACACGGTCGTCGACGTCCTCGAACACCTGCCGGGAAACATCAAGATCCAGCGCCTGGGCAGCGAGGTTCCACCCGCGCAGCGCGTGTCCCCGGACTGGGGCATCCGCCTTTCCCGCTTCCCGGAAATGCTCGAAACCCGCCTGCGAGCGCGTGAAACCTGGCAGGGACGCCTTTGCACGAGCGCATAACATGTCGCGCGCACGCCCAGCGGGTGCTACCATTCAAGCAGACAGAAGTTCCCCCGGAATAACGCGACATAATCTGCCGCCATGCCCAAATCACGCAGCAAGTTCGTTCTCCACGCGACGGTCAGGCGTACAGGCGCCGATGACGAAGCATTCGACGACGCCAAGGCCGGACATCCGATCGAACGGCGGCTCAACCGCATAGAACGCGTCGCTGCCGCCTATCGTGGAAGAATCGACCTGCGTTTCGACGACGGGATGCGCGTCACTTTCGAGACCGCGGACAGTGCCCTGCTCGGCGCCTGCGAAATGCAGCACCGCTGCGCTGTACTGCCGCAGGCGTCGCGCCAGAAAATCACCCTGAGCATCGGCATCCACCAAGGCGTGCTCAAGCAACGCTCGAAGGATCCGGCCGACGACACCGGCGAACTCGCGGCCCAGCTCGCGCACGTCGACGACGGCATCCTGATCTCGCAGGCAATGTTCGACGGACTGAACCAGGAACTGAACAAGCTGGCGCGGCTTCTCGGAGAAACGGTGGCCGGACTGGCCGCCCATACGATCGACTGGCGCCGCGAGCTCCCGTCCGGCGCCTACGGCGGCGAATCGTTCTGGCCGACGTCGATGCATTCGCTGCCGACGCCTCCGTACCTGACGTTGCAATTCGGCCTGAAAACACTCGAGATCTCGGAACACCACCCGGTGGCCACCATCGGCCGTGACCCGCAAAGCGACCTCGTTCTCAAGGAAATCCACGTCTCGCGCCATCACTGCCGGATCGAGAGAACCCTGAAGGGAATCGTACTGAACGACCTCAGCACCAACGGCACCATCGTCATTCCGGACAACGGCACGGAGCAGGTACTGAACAGAGGCAGCATGATGCTCACCGGACGCGGCCTGTTATTCCTGGGCCGGCCGTTCAAGGGAGAGCGACGCGGCGGCATACGCTTCGAAGTATCCTGACCGACACGCCCCCCCTCTGAGCCCCCGCCACGGCGCGAACGGCGCCTCCCCGGAGAAGAATGGATGAAGGAAATCGTTGTTGTCGTGCCATTCAGTTCGATGGCGGACATTACCCGCCACGTCATCGCCGAATTCGGCTTCGCCAACGTCGACATCCTCGAAGCCGACCCGGAAAACGTCCTCGAAACGATGCGCGCAGCCATCGACCTGGGCGCCAAGGTGGCCATCTCCCGCGGCGGTTTTTACGAAATGATCAAGGCGGCGTTCGACATCCCGGTCGTCGAGGTCAAGGTCACGGCCTTCGACCTGATCGAGATCTTCAAGGAGGTCAAGCAATCCGGAGAACGCGGCCCGATCAGCGTCATTGGCCACCGCAACGTCATCTATGGCGCGGAGATCATTGCCGAAGTGATGGATCTGCGGGCCGAGTGCGTCCAGACCGTCGACAAGGAAGGCATCGCGCACGAGGTCGAACGGCAGATCCGGCAAGGGGTGCGCACCTTCGTCGGTGACAATAACGTCAAGGCCGCCATCGACAAGCCGAACTGCAAGGTCTTCCTCGTCCATTCCGGCAGCCAGGCCATGCTGACGGCCATCCAGCAGGCCGAAGAAATACTGCTTGCATCCCGTGAGCAGAAAGAAAAGGCGCAACAGTTCGCCACGATCATCGACTTCGTCCACGACGGGATCGTCGCCATCGACACGCTAGGGCGCATTACAGTATTCAACAGCGCGTCCGAAAAGCTGACCGGTTTCAGCAAGCATGACGCGCTGGGCAAGCGGATCAACGAGATCATCCCGGAGACCCGCCTGCTCGGCATTCTCGACACGGAGAAGCAGGTCATCGGCGACATCCAGTGGCTGGACAACCAGACTGTCGTCGCCACCAACCGCGTGCCGGTCATCGTCGACGGCGAGATTCGCGGCGCGGTGGCCACCTACCAGGACATCACCGAAGTCCAGAAGCTGGAGCAGAAGATCCGTATCCGGCTCTCGGAAAAAGGATTCATCGCCCAATACACCTTCGCCGACATCGTGCACCGTAGCCATACGGTTGCCGAGTGCATCCGCAACGCCGCCAAGTTCGCCGACTACGACACCTCGGTGCTGATCTGCGGACCATCAGGCGTCGGCAAGGAGCTGTTCGCCCAAGGCATCCACAACAGCAGCCAGCGCAAGAACTCGCCGTTCGTGGCGATCAACTGCGCCGCGCTGCCGGAAACGCTGATCGAGAGCGAACTGTTCGGCTACGTCGAGGGCTCCTTCACCGGCGCCACGCGCAAGGGCAAACCCGGCCTGTTCGAGATGGCGCACGGCGGCACGATTTTCCTGGACGAGATCAGCGAACTGCCGATCCTGCTGCAGGGGCGGCTGTTGCGCGTCCTGCAGGAAAGGCAGGTGATGCGCCTCGGCGACAACAAGCTGATCCCGGTCGACGTGCGGATCGTCTGCGCGACCAACCGGGATCTGCGCAGCCTGGTCAACCAGAACCAGTTCCGCGGCGACCTTTATTTCCGCATCGCCATCCTCAACCTCTACATCCCGCCACTGAACGAGCGTGCCGACGACATCGAGCTGCTGAGCACGCACTTCGTCGAGGAATTCGGCCAACGCTACCGCAAGGGGCGCATGAGCCTCAGCCCAGAGGCCCTCGATTTCCTTCGCCGTTACGAATTCCGCGGCAACGTGCGTGAATTGCGCGGGATGATCGAGCGCGCGGTGGTTATCTGCGAAGGCCGGAGCATCGGGATCGACGACCTGAATGCCCTGCCACACCCCGCAACGTCGGCAGACAACGATGGCTCGGCCACGCCCTTCCCCGACGGCCTGACGCTGAAGGACATGGAAAGCGAATACATCAGCCACGTGTTCCGCAAGACGCGGGGGTCGATCAAGGAAGCAAGCGCCATCCTCGGCATCGGCCGAACCACGTTGTGGCGGAAAATCCGCGAGATCCGGGCGAACGGAAGCTGATCGACGGCGGCATCCCGCCAACCCGGATCATCCAAGCCCTGCGCTCCGAGGAGCCGGGGCAACGCCCCTTTCCGGGCATTCATTTCGCTGGAGAAGTGGCCTCCTTGGCCTTCTTCGCGGCCTCTTCGGCAATCACCTTCGCTTCTGCGGCCGCCTTTCCGGCCGCTTCCTTGGCTTCTTCAGCCGTTTCCTTGGCCTTGTCAACCACCGCACCGGCAACTTCACCCGCCTTCGCCGCCGCCTCTTTCGTCTTGTCAACCGCCGAACTCGCCACCTCACCAGCCTTCGCCGCCGCCTCTTTACCAACTTCGACAACAGCCTCGCCGCTCTTCACTGCGGCGTCCTTGCTCGCCTCACCGGCAGCCTTGATTGCTTCGCCCGCTTCTTTCGCCGCCGATTCTGCGGCTGAGGGCGGAGACACCTCAGGCGCCTCCTTGCCACAGGAAACGAATAACGGCAGGCAGATCGCGGCAACAACCGCGAAGCGTGGAATGATGTTTTTCATGAGAAACCTCACGTATGAAATGCCTCAGAGAAAGTCGCTGGAGACACGCCCCCTCGACAATGAGGGAACCACAAAAGAAGGCGAATTGCCTTGTTTGATAATAGACATTTGACGATCTGAAATCATTACGATTCCGTAGTTCAGTTCGTACGCGTGGAGAAACCCGTTTCCACATCCGGACTGGAACGATTGTTTCATAACGAAACTCTGTGATTCATAACGAAACTGACCAACCCAAACACCGCGTAACAACGGGACGGCGGCGATACGCCAAGAGCCCCCCGCAGAAATAGACGGACGTCATTCCAGCGGGCGCCGAAACATAAAAAAAACAACATACTGAACACCTTGTTTAGCCGGCACACAGCACAGACAGATCCGCCGCGAATCAACAAGCGGGGAAAATTTCCAGGACTGGCCTGGATATTGCGTTAGTCTCCGCGTTTCAGAAAAACATCAAACAAAAGACGTTGGGGAACATGGGGACAACACCAGACATCTGCTTCGCAGATCGACGCTATCGGGCCACCTCGCGCGACATTCCGGCCGGCACCGAGCCGGCGATGCACGCACCCCACACCACCCCCCGTCCGACATCGCCGGTTGCCTGGCAACCCGCCCGCTTTTTTGCGCACACAAGATAGACAAGAAAGGAGCATTCAATGAGCAAGAAAATCGGATTCATCGGACTCGGCATCATGGGCAAGCCGATGAGCAAGAACCTCATCAAGGCCGGCTACAACCTGACCGTCTGCGACATCAACGCCGCTGCGGTCGCCGAAGTCGTTGCGCTCGGCGCCACGTCCGCGGCCACGCCGAAGGATGTCGCCGCCGTGACCGACATCGTCATCACCATGCTGCCCAACTCGCCGCAGGTGAAGACCGTCGTCCTCGGCCCGAACGGCGTCATCGAAGGCGCCCGCCCTGGTACGTTGGTCGTCGACATGAGCTCGATCGCCCCGCTCGCTGCGCAGGAAGTGGCCAAGGCGCTGGCCGACAAGGGCATCCGCATGCTCGACGCCCCGGTCAGCGGCGGCGAACCGAAAGCCATCGATGCCACCCTGTCGATCATGGTCGGCGGCGACGCGGCGGCTTTCGAGGAAGCCCTGCCGATCCTGAAATGCGTCGGCGCCTCGGCCGTACGCGTCGGCGACATCGGCGCCGGTAACGTCACCAAGCTGGCCAACCAGGTCATCGTCGCGCTGAACATCGCCGCGCTGTCCGAAGCGATGACGCTGGCCACCAAGGCCGGCGTCGATCCGGAGCTGGTGTTCAACGCGATCAAGGGAGGACTGGCCGGCAGCACGGTGATGAACGCCAAGGCGCCGCTGATCATCGACCGCAAGTTCGATCCGGGCTTCCGCATCAATCTGCACATCAAGGATCTGAACAACGCCATCGAAACCGCGCACGACGTCGGCGTACCGTTGCCGCTGACCGCCGGCGTGATGGAGATCATGCAGGCGCTGAAGATCGACGGCTGCGGCGAGAACGACCACGGCGCCCTGGTCAAGTATTACGAGAAGCTGGCCAAGGTCGAGGTCCGGCGGAAGAGTTGAAGCAACACGGCCCGGCGTCAGTTCATCGCGCCGGGCAAGCATCACGATTGTTTGTCGCACCTGAAGTAAAAAATCCCTATAACACGGAGGTTCTACATGCGTCGTTCCATCACCAAGAAGTTGCTCGTCTCCACCCTGGCCGCGTCCGTCTTCGCCACGCTGGCCGGCGTCTCGACACTCGCCAGCGCGGCGACCACGCTGCGCTTCGGCCACGTGCACGTCAATGGCGAACTGGCCGCCGAACTCGAGCAGGAATTCGCCGACCGCGTCAATCAGCGCGCCAAGGGGGAACTGGTCGTCAAGGTGTTCCCGGCCGAACAACTCGGCAAGGAAGTCGACCTGATCCAGCAGGTCAAGTCCGGCGCACTGGACATCACCACGCCGTCGATGGCCGCGCTCTCCAACCTTGTGCCGGCGCTCGAGATCGCCAGCGGCCCCTTCCTCTGGAAAGACTGGGAACAGGCGGAATCGGTTATCCGCGGACCGGCTTTCCAGCCGATCTTCGACGAACTGAAGGACAAACACAACATCCAGATGCTGACCAAGATCTGGTACTGGGGCTGGCGCAACCTGACCACCGGCAAGCAGGCCGTAACCAAACCGGACGACATGGCCGGGATGAAGATCCGCGTGCCGGAATCGCCCGTGTGGGTCGAAATGATCAAGGCCATGGGCGCGGCGCCGACACCGATCCCCTTCGGCGAGGTTTACACCGCGTTGCAGCAGAAGCTCGTCGACGGCCAGGAAAACCCGATCCCGACGATCTACGCGCGCAAGTTCTACGAAGTGCAGGGCCATCTGTCGATGACCAAGCACATGCTGCAGAACAACACGATGATCATCAACAAGCGTTCGCTCGACAAGCTCTCGCCCGAGCTGCAGAAGATCCTGCTTGAAGAAGCTGCCGCGGTGTCCGCAAAGAACACCAAGCTGCAGCAGGAGCAGGAAACCAAGATGCTGGAAGACATCCGCAAGTCCGGCAAGACGGCCATCGTCGACACGCCTGACCGCGCCGCTTTTGCCGCGAAGATGGGACCGGCCTACTCCAACCTCGAAGCACGCTGGGGCAAGGCCAACCTGGAACGCGTGCGCGCCGCCGTCGCAGCCGCGAAGTAAGCAGCCACTGGCCTGACCCCGGACACACGCCGGGGCGAGCCAGCAATCGTATCCAACTGTTGCTTCGGCACGATGAAGCATAAAGAGCTCGTCATACCGGCGAAGGCCGGTATCCAGTATCGGCGAGAAATCGCCAACTGGACCCCGGCCTTCGCCGGGGTGACGACTTCAAACGATACCTCGCCGAATCAATAGAACTCAAAAAACGGGGATGTCCATGCACACTTTTCGCACGATCTTCGGCCGGCTGGACGACGCCGTCAGCGCCGCCGAGGACCTGTTCATCATCGCCCTGCACGGCGGGATCGCCGTGATGGTGATCGCCGCGGTCGTATTGCGCTATGTCTTCAACAATCCGCTGACCTGGGGCGAAGAACTGATCGTCGCCCTGCTTACCTGGATGGTCTTCATCGGAGCCGCCGCGGCGACCCGCTCCCAGATGCACATCCGCATCGACGCGCTGGCTCCGGTTTTCCGCATGCGCCAGTTCAGCTGGCTGAATGTCGTCACCGTGCTGATCGGCCTGGCCATTCTCGTCGTGATGCTCTTCGGCTGCTACGAGCAGGTCCTGCAGGAACTCGTGGTCGACTCGCCGATGATGGGCGTCTCGAAAGCCTGGTTCGTGTCCGCCATGCCGGTCGGCCTGCTGCTGATGCTGGTCCATATCCTGCGCACCTGGATGGACAAGGGCGCAGCCCCCGTCTTCCGTGGCGAAACCGAGACGCTGGTGGAGAAGGAAGGGGGTGTCCAATGACCCTGCTGATCATCTCCTTCGCCCTGTTGCTGGCCATCGGCCTGCCGATCGCTCTCGCGATGATGGGCGCCTCGTTGCTGGTCATCGGCTGGGAAGGCATCCCGCTGTCGGTGGTCGCCCAGCGCGTTGTCACTGGCGTGCAGTCCTTCCCGCTGCTGGCCATCCCGCTGTTCACCCTGGCCGGTTCGCTGATGAACGACTCGGGCATCAGCGAGCGGCTGTTCGGGTTCACCCGTGCCTTCGTCGGCCACATCCGCGGTGGCATGGCCCATACCGCCATCGTCGGCAACATCTTCATGGCGGGCATTTCCGGCTCGTCGGTGGCCGACTGCGCCGCGACCTCACGGGTCTTCGTGCCGCAACTCGCCAAGGCCGGTTACGGCGCCGGGTTCGCCGCCGCTGTCTGTGCCGCCTGTGCAACGCTCGGGCCGATCATCCCGCCGTCGATCCTGATGGTCGTGTATGCCTGGCAGGCCAACATCTCGTTGGGCGACCTGTTCTGGGCTGGCGTCATCCCCGGACTGGCCATGGGCATCTCGCTGCTGCTGGTTACCGCCTACGTCGGCTACAAGCGCCAGTTCCCCAAGGACCACGCCTTTGCCTGGGCGCGCCTCGGCAAAGAATTCCGCAATGCCGCCTGGGCGCTGTTCATGCCGGTACTGATCCTCGGCGGATTCCGCATGGGCGTATTCACCGCGACGGAAATCGCGGGTGTCGCCGCGGCCTATTCGCTGCTGGTCGGCCTGTTCGTCTTCCGCACGCTGAAGCTGTCGCACATCCCGAAAATCCTGCTGCAAACTGCCAAGGAGACCTCGGTCATCCTGATGATCGTCGCCGCCGCTGCGCCGTTCAGCTGGATCCTCGGCATCGAGCAGGCACCGCAGATGCTCACCGACGCGCTGATGCAAGCCACCGACCAGGGCTGGGTCATCCTGCTGCTGCTGAACGTCGCCCTGCTGGTGCTCGGCTGCTTCATGGAAACCATCGCGATCATGATCATCCTGGTGCCGATCCTGATTCCGGTGCTCAATGCCTTCCAGATCGACCTGGTGCACTTCGGCATCGTCCTGCTGGTCAACCTGGTCATCGGGCAACTCACCCCGCCGGTCGGCGTCCTGCTGTTCGTCGCCAGCTCGGTCGGCAAGGTGCGTCTCGGCCTGCTGACGCGCGAGGTCATGCCCTACCTGCTCGTCCTCCTGGGCACGCTCGGCGCCCTGACCTACATCCCCGCGCTGTCCCTCTGGCTGCCGCACGCCCTGAAATAGTCCCGCTTGTTTTTGGAGAGCAAAATGCTGCAAGTAAAAATGACGGAAGCGTTCAAGATGAGCTTCCTGGACGCGCCGGTTCCCGAGATCGGCGACGACGAGGTGCTGATCCAGATGAAGCGGGTCGGCGTCTGCGGCTCGGACATCCAGATCTACCACGGCAAGCACAAATACATGACCTTCCCGGTCGTACAGGGCCACGAAGGCGCCGGCGTGGTCACCAAAGTCGGCAGCAAGGTCAGCGGATTTGATGAAGGCGACAAGGTCACCATCCAGCCGCAGGTCTACTGCGGCGAGTGTGCCCCCTGCCGCAGCGGCCATTACAACGTCTGCAAGAACCTCAAGGTTTACGGCGTGCATACCGGCGGCATGTTTGCGGAGTACTTTGCCGTCCCGGCCTCCAAGGTGTTGCGCCTGCCGGAAAGCATGAGCTTCGATGAAGGCTCGCTGGTCGAACCGACCGCAGTGGCCACCGGCGCGATCCGCCGCTGCGGGGATCTCACCGGCACCAACGTCGTCGTGCTGGGCGCCGGGACGATCGGCAACCTCGTCGCCCAGGTCGCCGTCGCGTCCGGAGCAAAAAAGGTCGTGATCACCGACATCAACCAGAAGCGCCTTGACATCGCCAAGGCCTGCGGCATCCATGCCTGTGTCAACACGAGGGACCGCAAGCTCAAGGACGTCATCCTCGAACAGTTCGGTGACGACGAAGCGGACATCATCATCGACTGCGCCGGCGTCAAGGCGATCTTCAACGAGGCCGTCGCCGCCGCGCGCTGCTCATCGAAGTTGGTGATCGTCGCCAACTACAAGGAGCCGGTCGAAGTCGAGCTGCCGCTGTTCCAGCGCCGTGAAGTCGACATGCTCGGGATCATGATGTACCTGCGCGAAGACTTCCAGCGGGCGATCGACCTGATGACCAGCAAGGCGATCAACACCGCCCCGCTGATCAGCGACCACTTCGGCATCCGCCAGCTGGAAGAGGTTTACCCGTACATCGACAACCACCCCGAGAGCGTCATGAAGGTCGTTATCGACATTAGCTGACACCACTCTCGGCACCACCCGCATTTCGAATCATCGCCCTGGCGACAGGCGCGAGCGGGTGTTCTCGCACCCGCGTTTTGACTGACAAGGAGAAGCAAATGAGTTTGAGCAAGGCAAGAAAGGACTACCTGGAAGGGCTGTGCCAACGGCTCCGGCAGGATCTGATCAAGCTCCTGTACAGCATCCAGACCGGCCACCCGGGCGGCTCGCTGTCCTCGACCGAGATCATGACCACCCTCTACTTCGAGAAGCTGCGCGTCGATCCGAAGAACCCGACGGATCCGAACCGTGACCGCTTCATCCTCGGCAAGGGCCACGCCGCGCCGATGCTCTACCAGATCCTCTCCGAACGCGGCTTCTTCCCGCAGGACGACCTCGCTACCCTGCGCCAGCTCGACAGCCACCTGCAGGGCCACCCCTGCGCCAAGAAAACCAGCGGCGTCGAGCTGTCGACCGGTCCGCTCGGTCTCGGCCTGCCCGCCGGCCTCGGCATGGCCATGGCCGCCCGGCTGGATAACAAGGACTTCCGCACCTATGTGCTGATGGGGGACGGCGAACTGCAGGAAGGCATCGTCTGGGAAGCGGCGATGTCCGCCGCCAAGTTCGCCGCCGACAACCTGCTGGTGATCATCGACAACAACGGCGTGCAGCTCGACGGCACCGTCGCGGAGATCATGCCGATGGGCGACATCGCCGCCAAATGGCAGGCCTTCGGCTGGAACGTGATCGCGATCGACGGCCACTGCGTCGAAGCGGTTTCCGACGCCATCGACCTCGCCGCCACGGTCAAGGGCCAGCCGACGGTGATCGTCGCCAAGACGGTCAAGGGCAAGGGCGTCTCCTTCATGGAAGGCAAGAGCGCCTGGCACGGCAAGCCGATCAGCAAGGATGAATATGTGAATGCAATGAAGGAACTGGGGGTGAATGTATGAGCGCGGTAAAGAAAGCCATCCGTGACGTCTATGGCGACACGCTCGCGCAGTTGGGCCGCGAGAATCCGGACATCGTCGCGCTGGACGCCGACGTCGGCAGTTCGAGCAAGAGCATCGTCTTCGGCAAGGAATTCCCCAAGCGCTACTTCAACGTCGGCGTCGCCGAGGCGAACATGGTCGCCATGGCCGCCGGTCTCGCCACGGCCGGGAAGATTCCCTTCGCCAACACCTTCGCCGCGTTCATGGTATTGCGCGCCGCCGACCCGGTGCGCAGCCTGATCGCCTACACCGGCCTCAACGTCAAGCTGGCCGGCACCTACGCCGGACTGTCCGATTCCTATGATGGCGCCAGCCACCACGCGATCGCCGACATCGCTTTCATGCGCGCGCTGCCGAACATGACCGTCGTTTCTGTTTCCGACCCTGTGGAAGCCGAACTGGCGACGCGAGCCGTGGCGGAGTTCAAGGGGCCGGTCTACCTGCGCCTGAGCCGCGCGGAAGTGCCGGTAGTGCTCGACAAGGCCACCTACAAGTTCGAGATCGGCAAGGGCGTGACGTTGCGCGAAGGCAGCGACCTGACCCTCGTCGCCACTGGCTACATGCTGGTCAAGGCACTGGAAGCCGCCGAGATACTCGCCGACAAGGGCATCAGGGCGCGCGTGGTAAACATCCACACCATCAAGCCGATCGACCGCGACCTGCTGATCGCCTGCGCCAAGGAGACCGGCGCGATCGTTACCGCCGAAGAGCACAACGTCTATGGCGGTCTCGGCAGCGCCGTAGCCGAAGTCCTGAGCCAGAGCTGCCCAGTGCCGATGGAAGTCGTCGGCGTCAACGACACCTTCACCGAGTCCGGCGACTACGAGAAGCTGCTGGCCAAGTACGGCCTGTCGGCGGCCAACATCGTGGCCCACGCCGAGAAGGTGTTGAAGCGCAAAGGCTGATAAAAAAATCGCCCCGGCACAAGGGCCGGAGCGACCGAGGAGTTACCCCGTTGGCAACACGCCGGATTCTCGAATCCGGTTGTGTTGCCTTTTTTCACATCACCGCGCTGATCCGCCAGGGCAGGAACTCGTCGTTGCCGTAACCGAGAATTTCACTGCGTACCTTCTCGCCCGAGGCGTGACGAATGATCGCGTCAAAGATGCGCTGACTGATCTCGGCCATCGGCGTGCCGGTGATCAGGTCGCCGCAATTCACGTCCATGTCGTCGCGCATCCGCTCGTAGAGCATGGTGTTGGTCGCCAGCTTGATCGTCGGCACGCCGGCGCAGCCGAACGCCGAACCGCGCCCAGTGGTGAAGCAGATGATCTGCGCGCCGCCCGCGGCCTGCCCCGTCGCCGATACCGGGTCGTAACCCGGGGTGTCCATGAAGACAAAGCCCTTGGCGTCGATCGGCTCGGCAAAACGGTAGACGCCGTTCAGCGAACTGGTGCCGCCCTTGGCCACCGCACCGAGCGATTTCTCGAGGATCGTCGTCAGCCCGCCGGCCTTGTTGCCGACCGACGGGTTGTTGTCGAGTTCGCCGCCGGTACGCGCGCAATAGTCCTTCCACCAGGCGATGCGGTCGATCAGTTTCTGGGCGATCTCCGGCTTCGCCGCACGCCGGGTCAGCAGATGCTCGGCACCGTAGATTTCCGGTGTTTCGGAGAGCACCGTGGTCGCCCCGTGCGCCACCAGCAGATCGGACGCGCCGCCGAGCGCCGGGTTGGCCGTGATGCCGGAATAGCCGTCGGAGCCGCCGCAGTTGAGGCCGATGATCAGGTTGCCTACGGACGCTTCCTCGCGCCTGTACTGGTTGGCCTTCGGCAGCATACCCTCGACCAGCGCAACGCCCTTCTTGATCGCCGCCGTGGTGCCGCCCTCGACCTGCATGATCACGTGCTCCAGCATCCCCGGTTCGTGCTGGCCAATCATCTCGATCAGCGGCGCGATCTGGTTCTGCTCGCAGCCGAGGCCGACGAACAGCACGCCGGCGAAGTTCGGATGCTTGGCGAAGCCGACCATCGTCCGGCGCAGCATTTCCATGCCTTCGCCGTTCGTATTGATGCCGCAGCCCTCCGGATGCGGCAGGGCGATGACGCCGTCGACGTTGGGAAAGGCTGCCAGCTTTTCGCGGGTGAAGTGGCCGGCGATCGCACGCGTGACGGTGGCAGAACAGTTAACCGACGAAATCACCGCGATGTAGTTGCGCGTACCGACCTTGCCGTTCGGACGCTTGTAGCCCATGAAAGTGGCTGGATTGGCGACCTTCGGCAGCTCGTGCACGTCCTGTCCGATGCCATAGTCGCGCTCGAATTCGCCCATGCCGAGGTTGTGCGCGTGCACGTGCTGCCCGGCGGCGACATCGGCCTTGGCGAAACCGATGATCTGGTTGTAGCGGCGGACCGGGTCGCCCGCCTTCAGGTCGTGCGCGGCGATCTTGTGGCCGGGCGGGATCATGTCCCGCACCGTCACGTTTTCGGCGGCGATCGCCGTGCCCGGCACCAGTTGCTGGGCGGCGATCAGCACGTCGTCGTTGGCGTGCAGGCGGATATACAGGGGTTGGCTCATCGTGGTCTCCTTGCTCGGATATTCGTCACCCCGGCGAAGGCCGGGGTCCAGTTCGTCGATTTTTCTGGATTCCTGCCTGCGCCGGAATGACAAATTTTCAATGGATCAGCACTTTCTTAGAGTTCGCTCATGGCAGTTTTGACACCGACCGCCTTGATCCGTGCCAGCGCGACCGCCGTCTGTTCGGCCAGGCCCGGCACCTTGGTCAGGTCCTCGCCCCACAGGCGCGTGTCGGCGAGCAGCGTCGCGGCGACCTTGGCCATGTCGGTCGCTCCGACCCACGCAGCGTTCATGATCGCCAGAATGTCGGCGTTGTCCTTGATCGGATAGGCGCCCTTCTCGCGCTTGCCCTCGAAATCGCCATTGGCAGCGAACGAACCGTGGTAGAAGTTGAGCACCGCGGCCAGCGAGAACGACAGCCCGGCCGGCGCCGCGCCGTGCTTGGCGGCGAAGTCCTTGACCGTCGGCAGCACGCGCACCGTCCACTTCGACACCGAGTTCAGGGCGATCGAGATCAGCTCGTGGCGGATGTGCGGGTTGGCGAAGCGCTCCATGATCGTCTCGGCGTAGGCCTTGCGCTCGGCGTCAGGCAGCGGCACGAAGGGCACGATTTCCTCGAACATCACCTTGTTCAGGTACCTGGACACCACCGCGTCCTCGGTCATCTCGCGCACCGTGTCCAGGCCGGCGCTGAACGAAGCCAGCGAGCTGGCGGTATGCGCGCCGTTGAGGATGCGCACCTTGCGCGTGCGGTACGGCTGCAGGTCGTCGGTCCACACCACGTCGAGACCGGCCTTGTGCAACGGCAGTTCCTCGGCGAGAGTTTGCGTAACCCCGGCCGGCCCTTCGATGACCCACAGCAGGAACGGTTCTGCGGCGACCATCAGCGGATCCTTGTAGCCAAACTCGGCGTACAGCGCCTCGGCCTCCGCCGCTGGGAAGCCCGGGACGATGCGGTCGACCAGCGTGTTGCAGAAGACGTTGTGGTTCTTCACCCAGGCGACAAACTCGGCCGGCAGCTTCCAGGCTTCGGCAAACTGCAGCACGTATTGCTTCAGCTTCGAGCCGTTGGCCTCGATCAGTTCGCACGGCAGGAAGACCAGGCCCGACTCCGGCGAGCCGCCGAAGGCCTTGAAGCGCGCCAGCAGCAGCGCCGTGACCTTGGCCGGGAAATTGGCCGGGCACTTGCTGTCGACCAGCGGCTCCTCGACGTAGGCGATGCCCGCTTCGGTCGTGTTGGACACCACGAAACGCAGCGCCGGATCCTGAACCGTTTCCAGCATCACATCCCACTGCGCATACGGATTGAGCGTGTCCTTGACGCAGCTGACCAGCCGCTTCGACTGGACTTGCTGGCCGTTCTGCACGCCGCGCAAGAGGACGGTGAAAAGCTGGTCCTGCGCCGTCATCAACTCGGCAACACCGCGCTCGAGCGGCTGCGCCATGATCACTTCGCCGTTCATCAGGCCGGCGCCGTTGGCCACGTCGACCATCCAGTCGACGAAGGCGCGCAGGAAATTGCCGTCGCCGATCTGCAGGATGCGCGTCGGCTTCAGCGACGAGGGGGCGGACGACTCTACGGCAAGTTTGCCTTGGGCCAGATTGGCTCTGTTCAGACTGTTCATTGAAACCTCTCCAGGTGTTTTTCTGTTGCAGGACGGGATGACTGCGGACCGATGGGTCACGGCATCAGCAGGTCACTATCGGCCGTGTCGATTCGCGTGTCCAATACCTATTTAACATCCACATATGCGGCGACCGCATGGCGTCACGATGGCGCTGATTCATTAAAAATTCGTCATTCCGGCGAACGCCGGAATCCAGGAAATTCAACGAACTGGACCCCGGCTTTCGCCGGGGTGACGGTTAGCGTGGTGTTTCTTGAAACGTGCATCAAAGCACGCATGTAACCTTCAGGTACTTGTCCGGATGCTCGGCGATGTCGGCGACGGTTGCCGGCGTTTCGTCCATCGACACGGTCTTGGTCAGCAATGCCTCGACGTTGACCTTACCCTCGGCGATCAGGCGCAGGCTTTCCGGGAACTGGCCAACGCTGTTGCGCGAGCCGCGGATGGTCAGTTCCTTCTTGGTGAACAGCGCCGTCGGCATCGGGATGTCGCTCTTCGGCCAGCCGACCAGCGCGATGTGCCCGGCGTAGGAGACGTAATCCACCGCGCCGCGGATCGCCGGCGCCGCCCCGGAACACTCGATGACCGCCTCGGCCATCCGTCCCTGCGTGATCGACAGGATTTCGGCCACGGCGTCGCTGTTCGCCGGGTTGATCGTGTGTGTGACGCCCAGGCTGCGCGCCAGCGCCAGCCGTTCATCGACCGGATCGACGACGATCGGAATGGCGCCGACCACCAGCGCGTACTGCGCCGCCAACAGGCCGATCTGCCCGGCGCCGGTAATCACCACGTGCTGCCCGGCCTTGACCTCGGCCTGCTTGACCGCGTGCATCGAGATGACCAGCGGCTCGGCCATCGGCACCAGATGCCAGGGTATGCCGGCCGGCACCTTGTGCAGCAGGTGGCGCAGGTGCGAGACGTATTCCGCCATCCCGCCCTCGATATGCACGCCACGCACCGTCAGGTTCTCGCAGCAGTTGGTGTGGCCGATCGAGCACGGGTAGCACTTGCCGCAGTAGACGTACGGCTCGAGGATGACGCGGTCGCCGACCTTGAACTCGTTCTCGTCGGCGCCGACTTCAACGACCTCGCCGGCAATCTCGTGGCCGATGATGCGCGGGTACGAGACCAGCGGATTGACGCCTTTGTACGCGCCAATATCCGAACCGCAGATGCCGGCGCTACGCACCTTGATCAGCACCTGTCCATCGAGGCGCTTGGTCGTCTCGATTTCGCTGATGCCTATTTCTCCGGGTTTCTTGAGCAATACGGTTTTCATGATGGGTTTCTCTCGCAGAAGGAAGGTGCGGCGGTTACAGGTTCGGCAGCCAGGTGGTGACGGCCGGCACGAAGGTCACCAGCAGGAGTGCGACGATCAGCGCGGCATAGAGCGGCAGACTCTCGCGGACGAACTCGCCGACCTTGGTCCCCGTGATTGCGTTGGCGATGAACATCACCGTGCCCATCGGCGGGGTCAGGCAGCCGATCGCCAGGTTCAGGATCATGATGATGCCGAACTGGATCGGGTCAAT
>NZ_JCANUT010000036.1:0-40141 GCF_059569095.1 Propionivibrio pelophilus DSM 12018
TGCTGACTTCTCGCTCCGTGGTCCCACGTCGCCCTTTCAGGCACAAGGCGAGATCTCCCCGGGTAAGAACGCACTCCTTCTCTGCACAACCGCCGGATCTACGCCGCTTCGTCTTGATCACGAGAGCTTCGCGGTCCTTTGCCCGCTCGCCCTGCTCGGCAGCGCCTTCTATCCGGTTCTTGTCCATCGGCTCGCAGATTACGATCCACGCTTCCTTCCCACGCTCGGTCACCCTCGCGCAGTTGCGCTTCACTTCGTTCGCTGTGATCAACTTACGGCGGGACTTGCACCCGCAGAAGTGCGCCCGTGCCGGGCGCACAAAAAAAAACGGCAGGCCTAAATTGCCTGCCGTTTTTTGAAAAACCTTGCCGACTTGCCAGTATTACGCCGGCTGTCAGCACCAAAGCGTCAGTCCGGCTTGATTCCAGTCCGCTCGATGACTGCCGCCCAGTTCGCCGTTTCACTCTTCAGCAATGCCGCGAACTGTTCCACGGAACCGCCGGCCGTCTCGGCACCAGCGACCAGCAGCTTCTTCTGCACATCGGGCAACGCGAGGATTTCCCCGATTTCCTTGTTCAGACGCTGCACGACATCCTTCGGCGTCCCGGCCGGCGCCATGAAGCCATTCCAGGTAGTTGCGTCAAAGCCGGGGAAGCCCTGCTCGGCGACCGTCGGCAGATCCGGCAGCGCGGCCGAACGCTTGGCATTGGACACCGCGATCAGCTTCACCTTTCCATCGCGAACCAGCGGCTGCACGTTCGACAGTGCCGAGAAAAGCACTTGCACATCGCCGCGCCCCAAGGCCAGCGATGCCGCCGGACCGCCGGTGAACGGGATATGCAGCAGGAAAGTATCGCTCTTCATCTTGAGCATTTCCATCGCCAGATGCGACAGCGAGCCATTGCCCACAGAGGCGTAATCGATCTTGCCCGGACGGCTCTTGGCCAGCGCGATCAGCGCCTTCAGCGAATCGACCTTGAGATCGGAACGCACGGCCAGGACGTTCGGCTGTGTCACCGCCAGGATGATCGGCAGCAGATCACGCTGCGGGTCGTACGGGAGTTTCGGGAACATCGCGGGCGCAACGGTTACGGGACCGTTGTAGGCCAGGAAGAAGGTGTGGCCGTCGCGCGACTTGACGACGGCATCGGCACCGATCGTGCCACCGGCACCGCCCTTGTTCTCCACGATCACCGTCTGCCCGAGCCGACCACCAAGCTGCTCCGCGACGATCCGGGCCACGACATCGACCGAGCTGCCCGCCGGCGTGGGCACTACCACGCGAACCGTCTGTGTCGGCCAGCTTGCCGCATGGACGGTCAGGGCCGTCAGCGTGGCCAGCAGTGACACCAGAACCCGACAAATACCTTTCATCATTCCCCTCCGCACTTATTGACGTTGATCAAAGTCACACTAAAAGAAGTGCGCCAGTCTACCACCGCGCCACCACTGTCATGAACGAAAAGCTGGGAAAGAGAAGAGGGGGAAGTCGGCCGATAAGCCGGGTTCTGTCGTGGGCAACCATTCCTCTAGGCGCACTGTCGCCAGTACGCTCGAGCAGCCTACCCGGAAGCAACGCGAGCCACGCCATGCGCTTCCCTATTTGGCCTTGCTTCGGATGGGGTTTGCCGTGCCGTCCGTGTTACCACGTCCGCGGTGAGCTCTTACCTCGCCGTTTCACCCTTGCCTGTGCCCGCAGTCGCCTGCATTGGGCCATCGGCGGTCTGTTCTCTGTGGCACTTTCCGTCACCTCGCGGTGCCCGGTCGTTAACCGGCATCCTGCTCTGTGAAGCCCGGACTTTCCTCCCCGCGCCGAAGCGCGCAGCGGTTGCCTGGCCGACTTCCGGCGGCGATTATACGCTGTCGGAGCGCTCTCCGTTCAGTTTGTCGGCGCTGCCTCCGGCGAAGACGATGCTGGCTTCTTCGCCGGCGTAAAAACCAGCGCGCCGCTCTTCATTTCGAACACGCCCATCAACTCGCCCAGCCCTGTATCGGGTTCCTTGTCGAGCCGCGCGAAGCCTTCGCAGGTGCGGGTCTCGACCACGAACATGCGGCCGTTCTGACGAAGAATCCAGGCGTCGTTGCCGGGAGAGTACACCTCGACCTTCGCCGTCAGTGCGGCCTCGGGCATGGCGTGCCGGCGCTGGCAGTCGGGCATCCGCGAAGCGACGACGGAGTACTTGGCCTGGCTTTCCCAGGGCATGCCGGTGATCCGGATGAGGCTCAAGGAGTGCGCGCTGCCGCGGATCTCGAAAGTCGCCCGCAGGTCGCTGCACGCGGCGAGCAGGGGCAGAAGCACGACAGGCAGGTAACGAACGAAACGCACGGCTATTCTCCCGTTGAGAGTCGCACCACGGCAATCAGCCGACGAGTTTCCACGCGACCGTTTCACCGGCGCGCAACGGCACCAGTTCCTCTCCAGTCCCATAGGGCAGTCCAGCCGGCACGGCGCTGGTTTGCCGTTCCAGCGTCACCGTACCGGTGTTGCGCGGCAGGCGATAGAAATCCGGGCCGTTGAAGCTGGCGAAAGACTCGAGGCAATCCAGCGCTCCGGCAGCATCGAACGCCTCGGCGTACAACTCGAGCGCGGTCAACGCCGTGTAGCACCCGGCGCAACCGCAGGACGCTTCCTTGGTGTGGCGGGCGTGCGGCGCCGAGTCCGTCCCGAGGAAGAACTTAGGACTTCCCGATATTGCCGCGGTAACCAGTGCCTGACGATGCGTTTCCCGCTTGAGCACCGGCAGGCAGTAGTAATGCGGCCGGACGCCGCCGACGAGGAGCGAATTGCGGTTGTAGAGCAGGTGATGCGCGGTGATCGTCGCGGCGACGTTGCTCCCGGCCGAAGCTACGTAGTCGGCCGCGGCCTTGGTGGTGATGTGCTCGAACACCACGCGCAGGCCAGGCCGCCGCGCCAGCAACGGCTGCAACACGGTGTCGATGAAGATGTTCTCGCGATCGAAGATGTCGATGGCCGGATCGGTCACTTCTCCGTGCATCAGCAACGGCATTCCGGCCTTTTCCATTTCCGCCAGCACCGCGTCGCATTTCGCCAGATCGGTAACCCCGGCGTCGGAGTTCGTCGTCGCGCCAGCGGGGTAAAGCTTGACCGCCTTGACGAAGCCGCTGTCCACCGCGCGCCGGATTTCGTCCGCCGGCGTGTTATCGGTCAGGTACAGGGTCATCAGCGGCTCGAAATCCGACCCGGCCGGCAAGGCCGCCAGGATGCGCTGCCGGTAGTCGGCCGCCATGGCCACGGTCGTTACCGGCGGCCGGAGATTGGGCATGATGATGGCGCGGGCGAACTGGCGCGCGCTGTGCGGCAGGACGGCCTGCAACGCGGCACCGTCGCGCAGGTGCAAGTGCCAGTCGTCGGGGCGGGTGAAGGTGATCTGCATGGTTTCGATTCCGTACGGGACCGGCGAATTCTAGATGAAAAGGACGACGGGAAGCGCGCTCACTCCATCGCCCCCCGCCGATCCAGCCAGCGGAGCAAGGTGGAAAACAGCAATTCCGGGTCAAAGGGCTTGACCAGAAAATCGTTCATTCCGGCCTGGAGGCAGAGAGCCTTGTCCTCGGTAAAGGCATTGGCTGTCACGGCGACGATGGGCACCGAAGCGCCATCGGGCCGCGCGCGGATCGCCCGGGTCGCATCGAGGCCATCCATGACCGGCATCTGCACGTCCATGAGGAGCAACGCGTAGCCCCTCGCTTCATACTGTGCAAGCGCCTGCCGACCGTCCTCGGCGAGATCGACGACGAGACCGCTGCCGGCGAGCGTCAGCCGCGCCACGTCGCGATTCATCGGATCGTCATCAACAACCAGGATCCGCTTGCCGGCGTGGCGTTGCCGCAGGAAATTCTCCGCACTGACCGCCGCTTGCCGCGCCGGGGCATCAGCATTCGCCCGCGTACCGACGTAACGACGCAGCTGCGCGGTAAACCAGAAGATGCTGCCGCGCCCCAACTGACTTTCCAACCCCGCCTCACCGCCCATCAGCCGGGCAAAGTGACGGGTAATGGCCAGACCCAGTCCGGTGCCGCCGTAACGCCGGGTCGTCGAGTTGTCGGCCTGTTCGAAGGCACCGAAAAGGCGCGGAATGGCGTCGGGCGCCACGCCGACGCCCTGATCCTCGACTTCGAAACGCGCGAGGACGGTCTGCTCACCCTCCTCCACAGGGTAGGCACGCAAGGTGACCATGCCGGCGTCGCTGAACTTGATGGCGTTGATCGTGTAGTTGATCAAGGCCTGACGCAGCCGGGTCGAATCGCCAAGCAACGGCGCGTCAAATCCGTCCACTCGGGTTTCCAGAACGAGCCCCTTGCCCTCCGCCCGCTCGGCCATGATCGAGCGCACGTTACCGATCAGTTCGGCGACATCAATCGGCACTTCGTCGAGCTCGAATTTGCCAGCCTCGATCTTCGACAGATCGAGAATGTTGTTGATGATGCTCAGCAAATGCGCGCCGGCAGTGTCGATTTTTTCGAGGTGTTCGGCCTGCCGGGGCGTGATGCCTTCCCGGCGCAGGATGCTGGCCATGCCGAGGATGGCATTCATCGGCGTGCGTATCTCGTGGCTCATGTTCGACAAAAAGGCACTTTTGGCCAGATTGGCGGCGTCCGCCGCCTCCTTCGCCCCGAGCAATTCAGCCGTCCGCTCGGCCACCGCGATTTCCAGACGATCACGCTGGGCGGCCAACCATTCGTCGCGCAGCCGGATCTGCTCGAGCATCGCGTTGAAACCGGCGCCAAGCCGGTTCAGTTCGACGACCGCAGACGCCTCGGCGCGCAGGCTGTAGTCCTGCTTCTGCGAAACATCGTCCATCAGTCGATTCAGACGATCGAGCGGCCGCAGAACGGAAGTACTCAACCTGACGACCATCCAGCGCGCGAAGAGATGCGCCACGGCCGCGGCCAGCAGGATCACCAGCACCTGCCAACCCAGCATGCGGAACACCGGCGCCAGATCGACGTCGACCAGCAGAATCCCTACCGGCTCACCCCCTTGGGCGACGGGTTCGGCGATGCGAATGGACCGTAACCGGTAGAACACGGCCGCATCTGACTGCGCAAGCGTCTCCGGAACAACGACATCGGAGACGCCTCTCCTGGCGAAAAGCATCCCATCGCGGTCATAGAGCGCACCGGCGGAAACATTGGGGGAGTGCAGCAAGGATGCGAGCAGTTCATCGGCCGCGCGCCTGTCACCGAAGAGCAGCGCCGCCCCCGCATTCTCCGCCATGACCTTGGCGGAAGACTGATGGTCGACGACGAGCGCACGCAAGTTGAGAAAAAAGCCGCTGGCGACCACGACCAGCGCGACGATTGCCAAGGCGGCAGCCAGCGCCGTCTGGTTGATTTTCCGCAGGCGCTCGATCAGGCTGACCGATCCGGGAGCAAATGACGAACACTTCATTACAACTCCGGCCGACGAGACAAAAAAAGAGGGGAAAAACCGAGCCACTCCTTAGGGTATATAGATCAAGCACTTCGATTGCGCCAAGGAAAGCCGTTGAGCACGGCGCAAGGGGACCTCACTCGGACGCATCGGATGAATTCACGTTCTTCCAGGCCAATGCCTGGTCGTACAACTTCTTTTTCCCCGCACCGGTGATTTCATGCGCCAACCGCGCGGCCTGCTTGACCGACAAACCATCGTCGAGCAGCAGCCGCAGCACGCGCTCACCCTCACCGTCATCTTCGGCCGGAAGCGCCCCCGACACCATCAGCACGAACTCGCCGCGCTGCCGATTCGCATCGCCCTGCAACCACGCGAGCGCCTCGCCAAGCGGGCAAGAATGGATCGTCTCGAACAGTTTGGTCAATTCGCGCGCGAGAACCAGCGTGCGCTCCGATCCGAGCACCAACGCTAAGGCCGCGACGGTCTCCAGGATGCGATGCGGCGCTTCGTAGAACACCAAGGCGTATGGCAAGGCAGCCAACGAACGCAGCGCCTCTTCGCGCTGACGCACCTTGGCGGGAAGAAAACCGTAGAACAGAAAATGCGGCTCGACGAGCCCGGCGGCAGACAGCGCCGTAACCGCCGCACATGGCCCTGGCAACGGAACGACGCGATAGCCGGCCGCGCGCACGCGCGCCACAACTCGGGCGCCAGGATCTGAAATCCCCGGTGTTCCTGCGTCGGAGACCAGCGCAACCAACTCCCCCTCGCGCAACCGCGAGAGAATCTGCCCGGCGGCCGACTCCTCGTTATGCTCGTGCGCCGCCAGCATGCGGGCGGTGATGCCGAAATGTTTGAGCAAGGGGGCCGAGTGCCGTGTATCTTCCGCAGCCACCCAGGCGACCTGCCGAAGCATCTCGAGCGAACGCGGACTCATGTCACCGAGATTTCCGAGCGGCGTCGGGACTACATATAATGCGGGCGATTCTTCCGTCATGGCGAGCATTCTTTCGATGGCCGACAACGATACCACGACCAACACGGGGCAACAGGCCGAAGCCCTCGCCGCGGGTTTTCTGAAGAAACACGGCCTGACCGTCGTGACGAACAACTTCCGGTGCCGCGGCGGCGAGATCGACCTGATCTGCCGCGAGGGAAAAACGCTGGTTTTCGCCGAAGTCCGCCTGCGTCGAAATGCGAATTTCGGTGGCGCCGGCGCGAGCATCACCGCGCGCAAGCAACAGCGGATCATCCTCGCCGCCCAGCACTATCTTGCGGCCAAAAATGCGGCGACCAGCGATTGCCGGTTCGATTGCCTGCTGCTCGACCGCCTCGACGAACGATGCATCGAGTGGATCCGGGATGCGTTCTCCGCCGACTAGCCGGGGTGCGCAATCGCCGACCGCTGCCGCCGAAGATTCCGCGCTTGTAGTGCTAGACTAGCCGCCTGTTATTTTGACCCGCTAACCCCATGGACCTGATTTCCCGCATCAGCCAGCATTTCACCGATAGCGCACAAACCAAACTCGATGCCATCGAGATGCTGGCCGCACCAATCGCCGGCGCCACCGAAATGATGGTCGGCGCGCTGATCAACAACGGCAAGATCCTCGCCTGCGGCAACGGCGGCTCCGCGGCCGACGCGCAGCATTTCGCCGCGGAACTTGTCGGCCGCTTCGAGATGGAACGCCAGGGCCTGGCAGCCATCGCCCTGACCACCGACTCGTCGATCATGACCGCCGTCGCCAACGACTATGGCTACAACGCGGTGTTCGAGAAACAGGTGCGCGCACTCGGCCAACCGGGGGACATCCTGCTGGCCATTTCCACCTCGGGCAACTCGCCGAGCGTCATCGAGGCGATCCGCGCCGCCCACGACAACGACCTGCATGTCGTCGCGCTGACCGGCAAAGGCGGCGGTGAAATCGGCGCACTGTTGCGTGATTCGGATGTCCACCTCTGCGTGCCATCGGACCGGACGGCACGTATTCAGGAGGTACACCTGCTGGCCATCCACTGCCTGTGTGATGGGATTGATTGCCTGCTTTTAGGAGTTGAGGAATGAAAAGGAATCTGCTTGCCGCACTGCTCATCGGAGCCGCCACCCTCCCGGCCCTGCAAGGCTGCTTCCCGGCGGTTGTCGCCGGCGTCGGCACGGGCGTCAGCGCGACGATCGACCGCCGCACGCTGGGAACGCAAACGGAAGACGAAGCCATCGAATGGAAGGCCAGTTCGCGCGTTGGCGACAAACTCAGGGACCGCGGCCATTTCAATTTCACCAGCTACAACCGGCAGGTGCTGCTGAGCGGCGAGGTTGCCTCCGACGAGATCAAGGCCGACGCCGAACGAATCGTCGCTGCAATCCCGAACGTCCGCGGCGTGTTCAACGAACTGGTCGTCGGCGGATCGTCGTCACTGACGGCACGCAGCGGTGATGCCTACACCACGTCGAAAGTGAAGGCTCGCTTCGTCGACGCCGGAAAATTCAATCCGATGCACGTCAAGGTCGTCACCGAAGCGGGCAGCGTCTTCCTGATGGGACTGGTCACTCAGGCGGAAGCCGACGCAGCCATCCAGGTCACCCGGACGACGTCCGGCGTCCGGCGAGTTGTGCCGTTGATGGAAATCATCACCCCGGCGAAGGCTCGGGAGCTGGACGTTTCGCAATCGAACAACGCAACCCAACAGTGATGAGCAGCCATCCTGCTCCTGCCTTTGAAACAAAAATCGTCGCGCCGGCAGACCTGGCCGACCGACTCGCTCAACTGCCGCGCCCGCTGGTGTTCACAAACGGCTGTTTCGACATTCTGCATCGCGGCCACGTGACCCTGCTGGCACAGGCGCGCGCCCTCGGCGAATCGATGATCGTCGCGCTCAACACCGACACCTCGGTAAAACGCCTCGGCAAGGGCGACGACCGGCCGGTCAACACCCTGGCCGACCGCCTGGCGGTGATGGCCTCGCTCGAGTGCGTGTCGCTGGTCACCTGGTTCGACGAGGACACGCCGATCGAACGCATCCGCGACTGCCGCCCCGACGTGCTGGTCAAGGGCGGCGACTGGCCGGTGGAAAAAATCGTCGGAAATACGGAAGTCAGCGGCTGGGGCGGCACGGTCGTATCGATTCCCTTCATCCACCAGAAATCGACGACGGCGCTGCTGGAGAAAATTCGCCGGTTGTAACCCACGTCCGTCATTCCGGCTTTCGCCAGTGTGACGGACGCAACGAAGATCGGCTACGCAATCGCCTCCGCATCCCGGCGCATCGACGCGATATCCGCCGCGTCGAGCACGACATCGCCGCCCTTGGCGTTGTCCTCGATCTGGTCGAGCTTGCGCGCGCCGCACAAGACGTTGACGTTGTCCCCGTTGCCCTGCGCCGCGGTCCAGCCGATCACCAGTTGGGTCATCGTGCAACCGTACTTCTTGCACAACGGTGCCCATTTTTCGCTCAGCGCTGCAATTTTCGGCAGATTCTCCGGCTCGAACCACTTGACCCGGCTGCGCGCCATGCCCATGTGCACCTGCGAGGCGTCCTTGATCTTGCCGCTGAGGATGCCACGCTCCAGCGGCGAATAGGCCTGGAAGGTCACGCCATGCTGGCCGCAGAGATCGAACAGGCGATCGCCGACGCCGCGGTCGAGCATGCTGAACTTTTCCTGAATCAGGTCGAGCTGCCCGGCGGCGACGTATTCCATGAACTGCTCGTTGCTCAGGTTGGACGCGCCGATCGCACGAATCTTGCCCTGCTCCTTGAGCTTCAGGAGATAGCCCATCGTGTCGGCGATCGGGCAGGGAAACTCCGGAAGTTCCTGCCAGTGCACGATGTAGATGTCGATGTAGTCGGTCTGCAAACGGCGCAGGCTCATTTCGACCTCCTCGGCCAGCCGCTCGGGGCGGGTATTGCGCACGATGCGCACGCCGTCGCGCTCCATCATGAAACCGCCTTCCTCGATGTCCCAGCGCAAGCCGCACTTGGTCGACAGCACGTAGTCACCACGCCGCCCGGCCAGTGCCTTGCCGACCACCTCCTCGCTGTGCCCGAGCCCGTAGGCGGGCGCCGTATCGAGCAGGGTGACCCCCAGTTCCCGCGCGCGGTGAATCGTGCGAATCGACTCCGCGTCGTCGCTCTGGCCCCACATCGCATCGCCGCCGATGGCCCAAGCGCCGATGCCGACAACGGACGCTTCAATCCCTGACTTCCCGATTTTCATTGTGCGCATGATGAGTTCCTCTCTGGTCGAAAGCATGCATTATCTGCCCAATCGTCGGACTGCGTCAGGCCCGCCCCCTGAGGTAGGATGACGTCTCGTTCCCCAACCGACACAGGAGAAACCATGCTTTTCAGACACAGTACCGAGATGACCACCCAGCAAAACCAGGCCATGCGCGGCGGCAAGGGGACGGTTACCGTCAAACACGTCCTCAACCCCGACGAACTGTTCGGCAACGGCCGCCTGTTCGCCCAACTCACCGTCCCACCGGGCGCCTCGGTCGGCCTGCACAAGCACGAGGGCGAAGCAGAAACCTACCTGATCCTGCAAGGTCAGGGCCGGTACTACAACAATGACGAGAGCTACGACATCGCCGCGGGCGACATGGCACGCGTGGACGACGGCGACAGCCACGGGATCGAGAACACGGGTGAGACGCCGCTCGTGTTGATCGGCCTCATTCTCTTCTCCCACAACAAAGCCAACTGAAATGACAGACCTGCCCCACACCACGATTCCGTTGCCGCCGCCGCAGACCGAAGGCGGACTCCCGCTGATGAACGCCATCCGGGCGCGCCAGTCCTCCCGCGAATTCTCCGACCGGCCGATCTCACGGCAACTGCTGTCCAACCTGCTATGGGCGGCGATCGGACTCAGCCACCCGGAACGGGGCGGCCTGACCGTCCCGAACGCCCGCAGCCGCAGGGAAGTCGACGTATTCGTGATCACTGCGGAGGGCACCTATTGCTACGATATCGACAGTCATGCGCTGAAAAGCATCGTGACCGGCGACATCCGCGCGCTTGCCGGCAAGCAGGATTTCGTCGCCACGGCACCGCTCAACCTCGTCTACGTCGCCGATTACGCCCGGATGCCCGACCTGAACACGGAACAGCAACTGGTCTACAGTTCGACGGATGTCGGCTTCAGCGCGCAGAACGTCTATCTCTTCTGCGCCTCGACCGGACTGGCCACGGTGGTTCGCGGCTCGATCGACCGCGAGGCCCTCGGACAAGCCCTCAGTCTGACTCCGCAGCAACGCATCATCCTTGGTCAGAGCGTGGGCCATCCCGCGCCTTAAGGAAAGCCGGCAAGCTCCCTTGCCGACAATCCAGAATGCATTTCCGGATTTTCCCGCACCAGAACAGCGCACTAGGGAAAACAAGGCAACCCCTTTGGCATAATTTTTATTATTATCATCAATAGGTTACAATAGCACCTCTGGCCAGTACCGAAAAGCACCATCCCTTTCAAACAGCCCAGTGTTAGCGCCGCATATCAGCGGCTACAACTGCACTGCAGAATAGGAGAACTATCGGATGACTAAACTTCCCTTCCGTTTCACCTCGGCCATCGCTGCGACGCTTCTGGTCGCAGCAGTCTCAAGCGCCAACGCCGAATGCGGACGTGTCACCATCGCAAGCATGAACTGGCAATCTGCCGAGGTTCTTGCCGCCATCGACGGAATCGTGCTCACCAAAGGCTACGGTTGCGATGTCGAAATCGTGCCTGGCGACACCATGCCGACCCTGACCGCCATGATGGAAAAAGGGCAACCTGATGTCGCGCCGGAAGCCTGGATCGACGCTGTCAGGGAACCGCTCGACGCAGCCGTCAAGGAAGGGCGTCTGCATTATGCAGCGCACTCACTGAAGGATGGTGGCATCGAGGGCTGGTGGATTCCCAAGTACCTCGCCGACGCGCACCCGGAAATCAAGACCATCGACGACGCGCTGTCCCACCCGGAGCTGTTCCCCTTCGCCGATGACAAGAAGAAGGGCGCCGTGCACAACTGCCCGGCCGGCTGGAACTGCCAGATTTCCACGGCCAATGCCTTCAAGGCGTGGAAGGCCGAGGAAAAGGGCTTTGTCCTGGTCGACACCGGCTCCGCTGCCGGACTGGATGGCTCGATCGCCAAGGCCAACGAACGCAAGGAAAACTGGCTCGGCTACTACTGGTCGCCGACGGCCATTCTCGGCAAGTACGAGATGGTCAAGCTGGACGCCGGTGTGCCGCATGACAAGGCGAAGTGGAGCGCCTGCAACTCGAAGGCCGACTGTGCCAATCCGGAGAAGAACGACTGGGCCAAGGCCGAGGTCGTCACGGTGATCACGGACGAGTTCAAGAAAGCCGGCGGGCCCGCGGTCGATTATGTGAATACCCGTAGCTGGGACAACGCCACCGTCAATGAACTGCTGTCCTGGATGCAGAACAACCAGGCCAACGGCGAGGACGGTGCCATCCACTTCCTGAAGAACTACCCCCACGTCTGGACCCCCTGGGTCACTCCCGAGATCGCCGCGCGGATCAAGGCCGGCCTCTAGGAAACGCGCAGGCACGCGCCTGCGCGCCGACCCTGTTTTCCATTAATCCAGAATCCGGCTCGCGGGTTGCGCCAATTCCCGGCTCAACCCGCTGTACCGGAGATATTTCCGTGGGGGCTTCATGCCATTACCCAGCGACTTCCCGTCGATGAACTCCGATACGTTGCGCCAGCTCAGGCGCTTCGTCGACATGGAATTCCGTTCCTTCACCCGTGAATACGGCGGCATGCTCGAAAAGCTGTTCGAGCCGCTCGGCGACTTCCTGCTCTTTTCCGAACGGCTGCTCACCCAGTCGCCTTGGCCGATGGTAATGGCAGCGATCCTTTTCGCGGTCTGGGTCACTTCGCGCTCGCTGAAGATCGTTATCGGAACCACCGCCACCCTGCTCCTGATCGGCTACTTCGGCATGTGGCAGGACACCATGCGCACGCTGGCGATGATTGTGGCCAGTACATTGACCGCACTCACGCTCGGTCTGCCGATCGGCATCGTGATGAGCCGATCCGACCGGCTGCAGCGCTGGCTGACCCCGGCACTGGACGTCATGCAGACCATGCCGAGTTTCGTCTATCTCATCCCCGTGGTGATGATTCTCGGCATCGGCCGCGTTCCCGGCCTGCTGGCCGTCGTCGTTTACGCCATCCCGCCAATCATCCGTTTCACCAACCTGGGCATCCGCCTGGTGGCCAAGGATGTCCTCGAAGCCGCCGAAGCCTTCGGCGCCAACGGCCTGCAGAAACTTTTCCAGGTACAACTTCCGCTCGCTCTGCCGACGATCATGGGCGGCGTAAACCAGACCATCATGATGGCCCTGTCGATGGTGGTCATCGCTTCGATGATCGGCGTACCCGGCCTCGGGCAGCCGGTGCTGAAAGCCATTTCGAACCAGTACTTCACGCAGGGCGTCCTGAACGGCCTGGCGATTGTCGGCATCGCCATCGTTTTCGACCGCGCATCGCAGGCCTACGGCAAACGCCTGCAGCGCCATCTGGAGGCAACACATGAATAGCGCTGCCACCACCACACCCACCGCATCGACCGAGACGCCCCAGGTCGGAATATCGCTGCGCAACCTGTACAAGATCTTCGGTCCGACGCCGGAGAAATTCATCGACGCCGTCCGCGCCGGCATGACCAAGCAGGAACTCCTGGACAAGCACAACCATGTCCTCGGCCTGCGCGACGTCAACATCGACATGCGGCCGGGCGGCATCCAGGTCGTCATGGGCCTGTCCGGTTCCGGAAAAAGCACGTTGATCCGGCACATCAACCGCCTGATCGAACCCACCGCGGGCGAGATCTCGGTCGGCGACGTCAATGTTCTCGAATTGGGATCGAGGGCGTTGCGGAAATTCCGCGGCGAAATGACATCAATGGTGTTCCAGAAATTCGCGCTGTTTCCGCACTACACGATCCTGGAAAATACCGAGTACGGACTGCGCGTCAAGGGCATATCGCGCAAGAAGCGGCACGAGGAGGCCATGCGCTGGATCGAGCGCGTCGGACTGAGCGGGTATGAGAAAAAATACCCGAATCAGCTCTCGGGCGGTATGCAGCAGCGCGTCGGCCTGGCCCGCGCACTGGCTAACGAAACCCCGATCCTGCTGATGGACGAAGCGTTCTCCGCACTCGACCCGCTGATCCGCACCGACATGCAGACGATCCTGCTCGACCTCCAGCAGGACCTGGGAAAGACGATCGTGTTCATCACTCACGACCTTGACGAAGCGTTGCGTCTCGGCGACCGGATCGCCATCCTGCGCGACGGCGAGGTGATCCAGCAAGGCACCGGACAGGAAATCATCCTCTCCCCCGCCGACGCCTATATCGCCAACTTCGTCAAGAACGTCAATCGCGGACGCGTCATCCGTTGCCGCGCCCTTGCCCAGCCGGGAGAGGCCATCGACGGCCCCAATCTGAATGCCAACACGGTCCTCGAGGACGCGGCAAGGATCATGAACGCCGAGGGCAAGGATCAAGCCAATGTGGTTACGAAGCGCGGCCGCCTGATCGGCACGGTGGCGCTCAGCGCCATCATCGGCGCGATGATCCCGCCCCAGGATCCACCTCAAGATCCGCCGCAGGATCCGGGGAGCTGAAAGAAAGGGGCGCCGTAGCGCCCCTTTTTCTATCCGTGCATTACTTGCGTTACGCCAGCTTCTGCCCCACCCAGCCGCTCACAGATTCCAGCGCCTGCGGCAATTTTTCGGGTTGCGTGCCGCCCGCCTGGGCCATGTCCGGCCGACCGCCGCCCTTGCCGCCAACCTGCTGGGCGACGAAGTTGACCAGTTCGCCGGCCTTGATCTTGCCGGTCAGGTCCGCGGTCACCCCGGCAATCAGGGTCACCTTGCCGCCACCGGTCGAGGCCAGCACCACGGCGGCGCTCTTGAGCTTGTCGCGCAGCTTGTCCATGGTCGAGCGCAAGGCGTTGACGTCGGCATCGTCCAGGGCGGCCGCCAACACCTTCACCCCATTGACGTCAACCGCCCGACCGACGAGTGCGTCGCCCTGCGCGGCGACCTGCTTGCTCTTGAGCAACGCCAGTTCGCGTTCGAGCTGACGCACCTGATCGAGGATCGAATAAACCCGCGCCTGCACGTCGCCGGGCTGCACCTTGAGCGTGCCGGCGACGCCCCCGAGCGCCGTCTCCATGCCCTGCATGTAGGCCAGCGCCACGTCGCCGGTAATCGCCTCGACACGCCGAATGCCGGCCGCCACACCACCTTCGGCGACGATGGTAAACAGGCCGATGTCGCCGGTGCGGTGGACGTGCGTCCCGCCGCAGAGTTCGCGCGAGGCGCCGATGTCGATCACGCGCACCTCGTCGCCGTATTTCTCGCCGAACAGCATCATCGCACCGAGCTTCTGGGCCTCGGCGATCGGCATCACGCGATGCTGGCAGTCGGCATTCTCCAGGATCTCCGCATTGACGAGATTCTCGATGCGGTGAATCTCGTCATCGCTCAACGGCTGGTTATGCACGAAGTCGAAACGCGTCTTCTCCGAATCGACCTGCGAGCCTTTCTGCTGTACGTGGTCGCCGAGCACCTCACGCAACGCCTTGTGCAGCAGATGCGTCGCCGAGTGATTGCGCATGGTGCGCTTGCGCGCCACCACGTCGACCTTGGCGGCCACTTCGTCACCGACTTTCAGGCTGCCGGTTTTCAGCACCCCCTGGTGCCCGAACACGGCCGCCTGGATCTTTTGCGTATCTTCGACGGCAAAGATTCCCTGCGCCGATTGCAGCACACCGCGGTCGCCGACCTGACCGCCGGATTCCGCATAGAAAGGCGTTTCATCGAGAACGACCGTCCCGGTTTCGCCTTCGGCCAGTTCGCTGACAGGAGACCCTTCCTTGTACAGGGCCAGCACCGTGCCCCGGGTCTCCAGTGTCTCGTAACCGTGGAACGCTGTCTCCGGACCGCTGTATTCGAGGGCGGCGGACATCTTGAACTTGCCTGCCGCACGAGCCTGTTCCTTCTGCCGATTCATCGCCGCCTCGAAGCCGGCCGAGTCGACCGTCACCCCACGCTCGCGGCAGATATCCGCGGTCAGGTCGAGCGGGAAGCCGAAGGTGTCGTGCAGCTTGAAAGCGGTTTCGCCGTTGAACACGCCCTTGCCATCCATTGCAGTCAGTTCGCCTTCGAGGATCGCCATGCCGTGCTCGATGGTCGCGAAGAAGCGGTCCTCCTCCTGCTTCAGCACTTCGGTGACGCGCTTCTCGCCGCTGACCAGTTCCGGATAGGCGCTGCCCATTTCGGCAACGAGGTCGGGCACCATGCGATGGAAGAACGCGGCGCGGGCGCCGAGCTTGTAGCCGTGGCGGATGGCGCGGCGGATGATGCGGCGCAACACGTAGCCGCGCCCCTCGTTGCCGGGGATAACACCGTCGGCGATCAGGAAGGAGCAGGCACGGATGTGGTCGGCCAGCACGCGCAGCGACGGGCTGTTCATGTCGGCGTCGCACGTTTCACGCGCGGCGGCCTTGATCAGGTTCTGGAAGAGGTCGATCTCATAGTTGCTATGCACGTGCTGCAGCACGGCGGCAATCCGTTCGAGCCCCATCCCCGTATCGACCGAGGGCTTGGGCAGCGGATGCATGATGCCTGCCTCGTCGCGGTTGAACTGCATGAACACGTTGTTCCAGATCTCGATGTAGCGATCGCCATCCTCGTCGGGAGAGCCCGGAGGGCCGCCGGGGATGTGTTCGCCATGATCGTAGAAAATTTCCGAGCACGGGCCGCACGGGCCAGTGTCACCCATCATCCAGAAATTGTCTGACGCGTAGCGGGCACCCTTGTTGTCGCCGATACGGATGCAGCGCTCGGCCGGCACGCCGATTTCCTTGGTCCAGATATTGTAGGCTTCGTCGTCCTCGGCGTAGACGGTAGTCCACAGCCGGTCCTTGGGCAGCTTGAAGACTTCGGTCAGCAGTTCCCAGGCGTAATGGATCGCGTCACGCTTGAAGTAGTCGCCGAACGAGAAGTTGCCGAGCATCTCGAAGAAGGTGTGGTGACGCGCCGTGTAGCCGACGTTCTCCAGGTCGTTGTGCTTCCCGCCGGCGCGCACGCACTTCTGCGAGGTGGTGGCACGGTTGTAGGGCCGCTTGTCGAAGCCGAGGAACACGTCCTTGAACTGGTTCATCCCGGCATTGGTGAACAGCAGGGTCGGATCGTCATGCGGCACGAGCGAACTCGAGGCCACGATCTGGTGCCCCTTCGACTCGAAGAATTTGAGGAATGTCTCGCGAATTTCGGCGCTTTTCATTGGTGTCGATCCCGGTCAAGGGCGGTTTTCAAGAGCCGGAGATTCTAGCACCGAACGCTGCCACATCCGACCATTGCCAGCCGGGCTGCCACAGCTAAGCCGCGGAATGCGCAACAAAAAACCCGCCGAGGCGGGCTTCTTGTTCTCTACGGGAGCTGCGGCGATCAGCGGACCGCTTTCACCCGGGCAATGACCGTCTTCAATACCGCGTTGCCGCGCTGCACGGCGTTGTCCAGCGCTTCCTTCGCCGGCTTGCGGTTGGCCCAGACGAACTCCAGTTCTTCTTCGACGATCCGGCGCACGGATTCGACCTGCGAGACCCGCACCACCGGCGCCGCCGCCTTGCCCTTCAACTGCTCGAGCGCCACCTGCAAGCCGTCGAGATCACCTTTCTTCAACCGGCTTTCCGCCGACGTGCGCGCCACGCTGGTCATCGGCAGGAAGCCCCCCGCCAGCGTCATGCCAATCTGCACCTCGGGGCCGTAGACGTAGTTGATGAACTTCGCCACGCCCTTCGTCTCTGCCGGCTTCAGGCCGCCGGCAACCCACAGCGACGCGCCGTCAGCCAGCGTGTTCTGCGGCGCTCCACGCACATCGTCGTGATAGGGCAAGGACGACACGCCCACTTCGAACGAGGTTTTGTCGGACAGCGACGCATAGAGCGACGAGGAGCTGGTCAGCATGCCGCACTCGCCGTTGGCAAAGCGGCGATCGGCCTCGTCGCGACGACCGAAATAGCTGAAGTAGTTGCTCTTGTACCAGGTCGCCATCATCGCCACGTGCTTGATCTGCAGCAGGCCGTTGAACGCCAGCCCGCCCTTCGCGTCATTGACGTCGGCACCGTTCCAGGCACTGATGTTGTCGATCAGGATCCACGCCGGCCACGACGTGGTGTAGGCACACTCGCTGCCGGCCGCTACCAGTTTCCCGGCCGCATCCTGTGTATCGGCCCAGGTTTTGGGCGGTGACTCGGGATCGAGACCGGCTTTGCGGAAGGCATCCTTGTTGATGTACAGCACCGGAGTCGAAAAAGCGACCGGCAAGGCATACAACTGCCCCTTGCGGTCGACCAGGCTATCGCGCAACTCGGGGGCCAGCTTGGACGAATCCAGCGACACCTTGGCCTCGCGCATGACCTGATGCAACGGTTTGAAACTCGCCTTGTTCTCCATGAACCGCGCGTACTCGTCGCGCGTCACCAGGTTGATCTGGCGCGGCGCATCACCCTCGGCCCGCCGCACCAGCGTCACCTGCACATCCTTGTGCTGCGCGTTGAACTTGTCGACCAGCGGCTCCAGGCGCTCGGCCTGCACCTCATCGAGACGATGCGACAAGGCGATCGTCACCGGCTCGACGGGCTTCACCGCCTTTGCCGGAGCAGCCAAAACCGGCAGCACCGCAACGGCGCCGCCCACCAGAAAGAGCCATCTGGAAAAGAAAGACATGCATCCCCCCAAGGGACAAAAAAACTGGAGATGGATTATAGACTTAGAAGCGCTGCCGGGCATCAACATGGATCAACTCAGTCGATTTATGGTAGAAATGCCGATTATTTCAACCATTCCTCGGTGCGAACTTGCCAGAGAAGCTGCTGATTTTTTTGGGAAAAATTCTCCTTCTGGGCGTCCTGACGGTTTCGCTGCCGGCGTGTGACGTCATCCAGCAGGAGCTGGGCATCGAGGATCCGGCCGCCAAGGCCGAGCGTGCCGACGCGGAAGGCCGGGCGGTTGGCGGCGCCTGCCGCCAGTCGGGTCGGGCCATCGAAGACTGCTATTCCATCTACGCCTGGCTGCCCAAGGCCTCGATCTACGAGGGCTGGCGCGACATGGACGCCTACATGCGCGAGAACAAGCTGGAGACGATCGCGCCGCAACTTCCGCCACCGCAACCGCCAACGACCAGAAAACGGCCGGCGCCTAAAGCTGCGGCAGAAAAGAGCTGAGCGCCGCCCGGCGCAGACGCCCCGGCATCCGTCCAATGAATTTCGACAGTCCCCTCCCCGCCGAACCCTTCTTTATCCTTGAAGAATGCCGCAACCTGTTCGTCAGACGGCTGGAAGAAATCGCGCAACAAAGCGGCATCCCCCAGGCACAGATTCTCGACGCGATGAGCCGCGATGCCGCCGAAGCCCACGACGAACTGGCTGCGGAAACATCCCCGGAAGGGTTCGACCAGACCGCCGGGCTGACGGCATCGCGCATCTCCCTGGTCGGCAACGACGACCTCGAAATCGACATCCGCATCGGCGAGATCGCCAGCCACCTCCGCGACGACGAACGCATCGACCACTGGCGCGTGCAACTGCGCTACATGAGTCTGCTGCAACGCCCGACGATGCCAACCGAACAGAACCCGCTCGGCATGGAACCGATCCGCCGCGCCCTGTGGGCGATCTGTCGTGCGGGCGGCGGCAGCCTCGAGCAACGATTCGGTTGCCTCGACAACCTCGAGGAAACACTCAAGCTGCGCCTGCCCGGGGTCTACGCCGAACTGAACCAGCTGCTGGAAAGCAAAGGCGTCCGCCCGGCACAGAACCAGTTGATCCGCCAGCCTTCCGCGCGCAGCGCGGCCAGCGCCTTGCCGACCAACCCGCTGGCCATGTTGCAATCGACGATGCGACAACAGCGCGGAGAACATCCTCCGGTCGGCGGCGCAGCATTGGGAGGCACGAACGCCGGCACCGGCGGAAACGCCGTTCTCGACGCTTCTGCGATGGTCATGCTCAACCACCTGATCGAGCGGATGAATGCCATCGAGTTGCAGCAGACCGCCGGAAAGACGTTGCAGGAAACTGCGGCCGGGCCTGGCGCTTCGCTCCCGAACCTGCTTCGCTCGAAGGATTTCGACCTCGCCCCGGGACAACCGACCGCCATCGTGCTCGACACCCTGGCGCTCATCTTCGAGCCCATCTACGCCTCGCCGGACCTCCCCGATTTCGTCAAGTCGCTGCTCGGTCGCCTGCAGATTCCGCTGCTCCGGCAAGCCATGCTTGACGCCGAGTTCTTCACCAATGAACAGCATCCCGCGCGACGGTTGATCAACCGTATCGCCGATGCGTCTCTCGGTTTGCCGACCGATGCACCACGCGACCATCCCGTCTGCGTCCACCTTGCGCGGATCGTGGACATCGCCCGGGCCGACCTGGAGGGAAAGGCGAGCGATCTGGCGCCGCTCCTCACACGACTCGATCTCATCGTCGGCAAGCGCGACGAGGCCATACACAAGGCGACCCGCCCGCTGGTTGAGCTGATTCAGCGCCACGAGCGCAAGGAGATGGCGCGATCCAGCGCAGAAGACTGGCTGACAAAAGCGCTCCCCAAAGTTACCAGCCCGGCCTTTTCCGATTTCCTGTCCAGCCATTGGCTGCGCGTAATGACCACCGCCTTCGCGGAAGGTGGCAGCGATGGCAACGCCTGGAAGGATGCCGAATCGACCATCGAATACCTGCTGTGGAGCATCCAGCCGAAACAGACGCCCGAGGACAGGCAAAAGCTGACCACCGGAATCCCGGCACTGCTCAGGAAGATCAACTTCTGGCTGGACCACATTGCGCTTCCGCACGAAGAACGGAAGGCCTTTCTCGACGCCTGCTTCACCCTGCAGACGGCAGCCCTGCGTGGACGAGCCGCCGATGAAATGCCTCCTCCGCCGCTGACCGCCCGGCCAACCGGGAGAGCGAACACCGCGCCCCCGGCCCAGCCCTGCCTGCTTGAAGCCGACCGTCACCAGGTGCATTACCACGCCACCCGGGTCACAAGCACCGCACCGCAGCAATCCGGCTCGATGACCGCGAGGACCGGCGACTGGCTGAACTACACCCTGCCCGACGGAAAGCAACTGGCCGGAACCTGTTGCTGGCAGGATCCGCAAACACGGACCGTGCTGCTGTTCGCCCCGAGCAATCGGCACGCGCTGGCCGTGTCGCAAGAAGCCATCGACGCGCAACTGAGCGCGGGACAAGCACGCCGGCTGTCGGGCACGGCCCTGTTCGACGCGGCCGCCCAACGCGCACTGCAACAACTCCGGGGCGGATAGCCCCCTGCCCCGGCAATTCGCCCATTGCGCCTCGACAGCCGGCACCGCGTCGAACGGTGTATAATCCCGCCCTTCTATCCCCTTGATTCCTAATTTATTTGCAGGCGCCATCAATGCGTTTTGATGAACTCGGCCTCGCGCCCGAGCTGTTACGAGCCATATCCGACAAGGGTTACACGACTCCGACCCCGATCCAGGCGCAAGCCATTCCGATCGTTCTTTCCGGCAAGGACCTGATGGGCGGTGCCCAGACCGGGACCGGCAAGACCGCCGCCTTCACCCTGCCACTGCTGCAGCGCATCCTGCCGTTCGCCAGCCCCAGCCCCTCACCGGCGCGTCATCCGGTGCGTGTCCTGATGCTGGCCCCGACGCGCGAACTGGCGATCCAGGTCTTCGAATCGGTCAAGGACTACAGCAAACACATCCCCATCCGCAGCCTGTGTGCCTACGGCGGGGTCGACATCAAGCCGCAGATCGAAGAGATCCGCCGAGGCATCGAGGTGCTGGTCGCCACCCCCGGCCGCCTGCTCGACCTCGTCGAGCAGAAATGCCTCAACTTCGCCCAAGTCCAGGCCTTGGTCCTCGACGAAGCCGACCGCATGCTGGACATGGGGTTCATCCCCGATGTCACCCGCATCATCAATCTGCTGCCCGAGCAGCGGCAAAGCCTGCTCTTCTCGGCGACGTTCTCGGACGAAATCAAGAAGCTCGCCGACAAGATGCTGCGCGCACCGATGCTCATCGAAGTCGCCCGGCGCAACACGGTATCCGAGACCATCACCCACCGCGTCCACCCGGTCGCCGCCGAAGCCAAGCGCGCGCTACTCGTGAAGCTGCTCAAATCGGCGGACTTCAACCAGGTACTCGTCTTCACCCGCACCAAGATCGAGACCAACCGGCTGGCCCGCGAACTCGAGCGCGCCGGCATCGCCGCCGACTCGATCCACGGCGACAAGAGCCAGCAGGACCGCCTGAAGGCACTCGAAGCCTTCAAGGACGGCACGACGCTGGTACTCGTCGCCACCGACGTCGCAGCACGCGGCCTGGATATCGACGAACTACCGCACGTGATCAACTTCGAGATTCCGCACACGCCGGAAGACTACGTGCACCGCATCGGCCGCACCGGCCGTGCCGGCAAGCTGGGAACGGCGATCTCGCTGGTCTCCGCCGACGAGGTGCCATACCTGGTCGACATCGAGAAGCTGATCAAGATGCAGATCGAGCAGGTCGTCGTCCCGGGCTTCGAGCCGGAATACGACTACGAGTACCCGCCGAGCGGCAAGAAGAAGCATCATCGCCGCCCGCCGGCCCCGTCCGCGACCGTCGCGCCATCGGCACGGCCGCCGCGCGAGCGTTCGTCCGGCCGCGGCCGGCCCAGCCACATCGCGGCAGACGGCTTCGATTTCAGCAAGCCCTACGAGAGCGCCGAACCGCACCCGGTCGCTGCGCCCGCCGACGCCGAAAAGGCCAAGGCCATGACGAATCTGGAACACCCGCACAAGCCGCGTCGCGTCGTCGCCGCGCTGCTTGGCGGCCTGGGCAAAAAGTAGGACGAACTCACCCCGGGACGCTATACGCCGCCACATTTCTTCCCGTGGCGGCATCGCGAACTTTCACGCCCGGGTTTTTCCCGGTTTTTCCGGCGCTTCCAGCAGCTTGATGACGATCAGCGACGCATTGTCCCCTTCCCCCCGAGCGCGCGTCCGCGCCCGGTCGATCAGCCGGTCGGACGCCTCGCGGGCAGAATACGCTGCGACTAGGCTGCCCAGCTCAGCATCGCCAAAATAGCCCCACACGCCGTCGGAACACAGCACGAAAACATCCCCCGCCTGAACATCGTCCGCCTCGCCGTAATCGATCCGCGGCGGTTCATTGCCGCCGAGCGAGGTCAACAGAATGTTGCGATTCGGGTGTACCAGGGCCTGTTCCAGCGTGATCCGCCCTTTGGCCACCAGCGTTTCGACGTACGAATGGTCAGTCGTCCGGAATACCAGCCGCTCGCCGCGAAAGTGATAGAGACGACTATCGCCGCAATGCGCCCAACTGACCTTGCCCGGCTGCAGCAGCAGCATGACCGCCGTGCTGTGCGGATCTTTCTCGTTGATGAAACGCGACGCCTTGATCAGCACGTGTGCCTCGTTCAGGCACGATTCGAGAAGACCTTTCGGCGGCTCGCTGCGCACGGAAAACAGCCCGAGGTTGGTACCGGCCGTGTGCACCACCTGCTGTGCAGCGAGCGCCCCCCCGGTGTGCCCCCCCATGCCGTCGGCAACGACGGCGAGCGCCACCCCGCCGCCTTTCGGATGCGGGAGAAGCGCGACACGGTCCTGTTGCTCCGTGCGATCGCCCTGATGCTGGGCGACGCAGGCGTCGATCATGAGCGCCATGCCGACCGATTTCAGTTTCCGGAAACAGCGTGATGCTGCTCGAGAACGACGTCGATCAGTTCCGGCAGGGTATCCTCGCGCAAGCCCAGCTCGTCAAGCACCTCGGCCTCGACTGCCTCCCATTCCGGATTGTCCAGGTGGAGATTCAGGTGGTAGAGGTGCATCGCCAATTGCAGGATGGCCACCATCGTCCGCGCGGTGTGGTTTTCCAGGCGCTTGAGGTCGTGGTGGTAGCGAATCGAGTCGCAGATGAAATCCGGCAGCTTCCAGTGCCGGGCCATCAGATAGCCGATGACGCAGTGGTCGGCGTTGAAACGGCGATCTTCCTCGGCCAGGTCCGCCCAGCGCCCGGGCTCCTCCAGGCGCATGTCCTTGCAGTAGGTGGAAAAACGCTGCATCAGCACCGGCACGCCGCATTCGACGAACACCCCGGCGAGAAAAGCCTGGTCGGGAAAGATGTTGCACACGGCCACGCGCTCCTCGGCGATCAGCATCGCCAGCTCGGAAATCGCCCGCGAGCGAACCCAGAACGCTTCGAAGGCCTTGCGGTTGTGCTTGGCCGGCACGGACGACGACAGGGCGATGGCGCGCACCAGATTGGCCGTCTGCTGCAGCCCGATCGCCTGCAGAATGTGCTCGACCGACTCGAACGGCTGATAGCGCCGGTACGAGGCGCTCTGCACCACTTTGAAGAGCATCGCCACGAGGCCCGGATCCTGCGCCAGAATCCGGGCATAAACCCGCACATCGGCAACGCCGGCCATCAGTTTGGCATAGAGCTCCTGCAGCACCCGCGGCTGCGGCGGCAAATTGACCCCGCGCTCGAGCAGCCGCTTGACGCTCTTCTCCTCGTTGTCTGACAAGCCGGCCAGCAATGCCTTATCGAATGACATACACTCCCCACGTATTGTTCAGTTTCGTGCCGAACAGGCCCGCACCACGCTGATCAGCGCGGAACCTTTGGCTATAATCGGCCTCCATCAAGATCCTCATTCTCCCTAGGAAACCAGCCATGGGCAACCGTCTCAGCAAAATCGTCACCCGGACCGGCGATGCCGGCACCACCGGCCTCGGCGACGGCTCACGCGTCGGCAAGGACTGCCTGCGCATCGACTGCATCGGCGAGATCGACGAGCTCAACTCCGCCATTGGCGTACTGCTCGCCGAACCGCTGCCGGAGAACGTTCGTGCCGCTTTGCTGCGCATCCAGAACGACCTGTTCGACCTCGGCGGCGAAATCTGCATCCCCGGCTCGTCGTACATCAATGAAGAACACGTGGCACGCCTCGAAGAACTCGCCACGCAATTCAACGCCGACCTGCCGGCGCTGAAGAATTTCATTCTGCCCGGCGGCACCCGCCCGGCTTCGCTGGCGCACCTCGCCCGCTCGGTCTGCCGGCGGGTCGAGCGGCGCATCGTCAGCCTCGGCAACAGCGAGCAGGTCTCAGAATTCGCCCGCAAGTACCTCAACCGCCTGTCCGACTTGCTGTTCATTCTCGGCCGAACGCTCAATCAGGCGAGCGGACAGGGCGATGTGCTCTGGGTCCAGGCCAAGGACCGCTGACCCGCTGCGTCTCCGTTTCTCCTGTCTTTGGTGCGTCCGCCGACACCGACGCACCCGTCCTGTGCCTGAGCGCGGCGCCGGATGCTTAATCCAGCGCCGCAGCCGTTGCGAGGTGATGGCGCGCCTCTTGCTAGAGAAAGGCTGTTCGTTCTGCACCGGAGCCCGCCGTGTCGATCCATGTTGCCCTCAACCACGTTACCCACTACTGCTATGACCGGCCGGTCGCCCTCTCGCCGCAGATCGTCCGCCTGCGCCCGGCGCCGCATTCGCGCACGCCGATCCTCAGCTACTCGCTGAAGATCACGCCGTCCGAACATTTCATCAACTGGCAGCAGGACCCGCAATCGAACTACCTCGCGCGCCTGGTCTTTCCGGAAAAGACACGGGAGTTCAAGGTCGAGGTCGACCTCGTCGCCGAGTTGTCGGTGATCAACCCCTTCGATTTCTTCCTTGAACCCGGCGCGGAGAAATTTCCCTTCGCCTACGAACCGGGGCTGCGCCACGAACTGCTTCCCTTCCTCGAGAAACTGCCGGCGACGCCGCTGTTCAAGGCCTTCGTCGACGGCATCCCGCGCGAACCGACGCCGAGCGTCGACTTCCTCGTCGCCCTCAACCAGCGCGTACAGCGGGCGATCGGCTACGTCATCCGCCTCGAACCGGGCGTGCAGACGCCGGGCGAGACGCTGATCAAGGCCACCGGCTCGTGCCGCGACTCGGCCTGGCTGCTGGTCCAGGTGCTCCGCCACCTGGGCCTCGCCGCCCGCTTCGTCTCCGGCTACCTGATCCAGCTCACCCCGGACGTCAAGTCGCTCGACGGACCTTCCGGCACCGACAAGGACTTCACCGACCTGCACGCCTGGACCGAGGTCTATCTGCCGGGCGCCGGCTGGATCGGCCTCGACCCGACCTCCGGGCTGTTCGCCGGCGAGGGGCACATCCCCATTGCCTGCTCGCCCGAACCCTCCTCGGCAGCGCCGATCACTGGCCTCACCGAGGAGTGCGAATGCGAGTTCTCGCACGCCATGAAGGTCGAGCGCGTCTGGGAAGCGCCGCGCGTCACCAAGCCTTACACCGAAGAACAATGGGCCGACATCGAGGCGCTCGGCCATCGCATCGACGCCGACCTCACCGACGGCGACGTACGCCTGACGATGGGCGGCGAGCCTACCTTCATCTCGATCGACGACCCGGACGGCGCCGAATGGAACACCGAGGCGCTGGGTCCGACCAAGCGCGCCCGCGCTGCCGACCTCTTCCACCGCCTGCGCGAAAAATACGCTCCACAAGGGCTTCCGCACTTCGGTCAGGGGAAGTGGTACCCGGGCGAACAGCTTCCGCGCTGGGCGCTCAATTGCTTCTGGCGACGCGACGGCGAAGCGATCTGGCACAACCCGGCGTTGATCGCCGATGAAACGAAGCCGTACGGCGCCGATGCGGCGCTGGCCGGACGTTTCCTGCACAGCGTGGCGAAACGCCTGGACCTCGACAGCAACTACGTCTTCCCGGCGTATGAAGACGCTTTCTATTACCTCTGGCGCGAACGGCGCCTGCCGACCAACGTCGATCCGTTCGACTCCCGCCTCGACGACCCGCTCGAACGCGAACGCCTGGCGCGCGTCTTCACCCAGGGGCTGGACGCGGTCATCGGCCACGTACTGCCGATCATGCGCAGCTTCACCAACGGTCACTGGCAGACCGGCCCGTGGTTCCTGCGCAGCGAGCGCTGCTACCTGATCCCCGGCGACTCGCCGCTCGGCTACCGCCTGCCGCTCGACTCGCAACCCTGGGTGGCGCAGAGCGACTACCCGTACCTCAACCCGCCCGACCCGACACAACCCGTCCCGCCGCTCCGCTCCACCGCCGAGTTCCGTCGCCAGTTCGCCGATCGGAGCGCTGGCACGGAGCACGAAACGTTGCCCGCCACCTTTACCGGCAACGGCAGCTCGTTCGAGCGCTGGCCGCAGAGCAAGGAATCGGCCGGCTGGATCACCCGCACAGCCCTCTCGGCGCAAGCGCGCGACGGCATCCTCTACGTTTTCATGCCGCCGACGCAGAGCCTCGACGACTATCTCGAACTCACCGCCGCCGTCGAAGCCACCGCCGAGGAGCTGTCGACACCGGTCATCCTCGAGGGCTACGAGCCGCCGCGCGACCCGCGCCTCATCAAATTCAGCGTCACCCCGGACCCCGGCGTCATCGAGGTCAACATCCAGCCGTGTGGCGACTGGGACGAACTCGTCGAACGCACCACGCACCTCTACGAAACAGCCCGCCTGTCGCGGCTGACGACCGAGAAATTCATGCTCGACGGCCGCCACACCGGCACCGGCGGCGGCAATCATTTCGTCCTCGGCGCGGCGACGCCGCTCGATTCACCCTTCCTGCGCCGGCCGGATCTGCTGCGCAGCCTGATCTCGTACTGGCACAACCACCCGTCGCTCTCGTACCTGTTTTCCGGCCTGTTCATCGGCCCGACCAGCCAGGCACCGCGCATCGACGAGGCGCGCAACGACTCGGTCTACGAACTGGAGATCGCCTTCAAGCAGTTGCCCGAGATCGGCGCCGAAGCGCCGCCCTGGCTGGTCGACCGCATCCTGCGCAACCTGCTGATCGACGCCACCGGCAACACCCACCGCGCCGAGTTCTGCATCGACAAGCTCTACTCGCCCGACAGCGCCACCGGCCGGCTCGGCCTGCTGGAAATGCGCGCTTTCGAGATGCCGCCGCACGCGCGCATGTCGCTGGCCCAGCAACTCCTGCTGCGCGCCCTGATCGCCCGTTTCTGGAACACCCCGTATCAGCCCGCCCGTCTGGTCCGCTGGGGCACCGAACTGCACGACCGCTTCATGCTGCCGCATTTCGTGCAGCAGGATTTCAACGACATCATCACCGAGCTCAAGCTCGCCGGTTACGCCTTCGATCCGGCCTGGTTCGCGCCGCACTTCGAATTCCGCTTCCCGCTGCACGGCACGTTCGCTGCCTTGGGCATCGAGGTCGAACTGCGCCACGCACTCGAACCCTGGCACGTCCTGGGCGAGGAAGGCGCCATCGGCGGCGCGGTACGTTACGTCGATTCATCGGTCGAACGCCTGCAGGTCAAGGCCACCGGCATGGCCAGCGATCGCTACGTCCTGACCTGCAACGGCGAGGCCATTCCGCTGCAAAACACTGGCAAGATCGGCGAGTTCATCGCCGGCGTACGCTACCGTGCCTGGCAACCGCCCTCCTGCCTGCACCCGACGATCGGCGTGCACGCGCCGCTCACCTTCGACCTCGTCGACACCTGGATGCAGCGCTCGCTCGGCGGCTGCCAGTACCACGTCGCGCACCCCGGCGGCCGCAACTTCGAACGCTACCCGATCAACGCCTACGAAGCCGAAGGCCGCCGCCTCGCCCGCTTCTCGGAGCTTGGACACACGCCGGGACGCGTCGTAGTGGAGGCAGCGGCACCGAATGCCAACTTCCCGTTCACGCTAGACTTGCGACGCTTCTGAACCATCACCGAACTTTCAGCGTCACCATGCCGCGCACCCTGCTCGCGAACTATCCGCGCAAGACCGACCGTTTCGACGAGATGCTCGCCGAAAACGGCCAGTTGCGGCCGGCGTGGCGCGAGTTCTTCGACCATCTGGACGGTGCCACCCCCGGCCAGATGCGCCAGCAGATCGACTACGTGCGCCGGCGCATTCTGGAGAACGGCGTCACCTACAACGTCTACGCCGACCCGAAAGGTGCCGACCGGCCGTGGGAACTCGACCCGCTGCCGCTGATCCTGTCGTCCGAGGAATGGGCAACCATCGCCGCCGCGGCAACCCAGCGGGCGTGCCTGCTCAATGCCCTTCTTGTCGATCTTTATGGCGACCAGACCCTGCTGAAGGATGGCAGCCTGCCCCCCGCACTGGTGTACGGACACAACGGCCACCTCTGGCCTTGCCAGGGCATCCGGCCGCCGGGCGACATCTGGCTGCACCTTTATGCTGCCGACCTCGCCCGTTCGCCCGACGGTCGCTGGTGGGTCATCGCCGACCGCACGCAGGCGCCGTCCGGCGCCGGTTACGCTCTGGAAAACCGGGTGATCGTTTCGCGGCTGTTCCCCGAGAAATTCCGCGACCTCGGCGTCCAGCACCTCGCGGCCTTCTTCGCCGCGCTGCAGGAAAATCTGGCACAGTGGGCGCCGGGCAGTTCCAACGGTGCCAACCCTCTGGTCGTCCTGCTCACCCCGGGGCCTTACAACGAAACCTATTTCGAACATGCCTATCTCGCCCGCTACCTCGGCTATCCGCTGGTCGAGGGGCAGGACCTGACGGTACGCGAGAACTGCGTCTTCCTGAAGACGCTGACCGGACTCAAGCGGGTGCACGCGATCCTGCGCCGTCTCGACGACGACTATTGCGACCCACTCGAACTCCGCGGCGATTCGGCCCTGGGCATCCCCGGCCTGCTGCAGGCGGTGCGTACCGGCAACGTCCTGGTAGCCAACGCGCTCGGCAGCGGGCTGCTCGAATCGGCGGCGCTGCCCGGTTTTCTGCCCGGCGCCTGTGAAAAGCTGCTCGGAGAGACGCTGCGCATGCCCTCGGTCGGCACCTGGTGGTGCGGCGAACCGGCGGCGCTGGAGTTCGTCATCAAGCACCTCGACCGGCTGGTGATCAAGGGCGCCTTCCCGTCGCAACGGCTCGACCCGATCTTTGGCGGTGACCTGAAGGGCGCCCAGCGCGCCGAGATCATCGAACGTCTGCGCGCCCGTCCGCAAGCCTACGTCGCGCAGGAACTGGTCCGCTTCTCGCAGTCGCCCTCCTGGAGCGCGCCGCACGAGCGGCGCCTGTTGCCACGGGGCGTCGCCCTGCGCGTCTATGTCGCAGCGACGCCGCGGGGCTATCAGGTTCTCCCGGGCGGACTGACGCGCGTCACCTCGGCGGTCAACGCCCGTTTCATCGCCATGCAGCGCGGCGGATCAAGCAAGGACACCTGGGTGCTCAGCAATGAGCCGGTGAGCACCTTCAGCCTGATCAAGCCGCAACTCGGCAAGGCCGACCTGGTCCGCAGCGGCAGCAATCTCTCTTCCCGCGTCGTCGAGAACCTGTTCTGGTTCGGCCGCTACACCGAGCGCTGCGAAGACACCGCGCGCCTGCTGCGCGTCGGCCTGTCCAGGCTGGTCGACACCGGCACCGATTTTGACGCGAACGCCCTGCGCTCGGCCTACGAAACGGGGCGCTCCCTACAGTTGCTTCCGGAAATCGAAGCAAAATCGCCCTCCCGTCGCGACATCGAAACACATCTGATGGATGCGTTGTGCGGAGAGGAGTGGGGCGACGGTCTGGCCGGGAACATTCGGCGCCTGCTCTGGGTCGGCACGCAGGTGCGCGAACGTTTCTCGCAGGACAACTGGCATGCGCTGAACCGCCTGCAACATCAGTTGCAGGCCTACGCAAAAAGCCGCCCGTCGCTCAGCGAGGCGCTGGCCTTTCTTGACCAGATGCTGCTCGCCTCGTCCGCTCTGGCCGGGTTCGCCATGGACGACATGACCCGCGACGACGGCTGGCGCTTCCTGATCATCGGCCGCCGGCTCGAACGCCTGATCTTCCTGTGCGGCGCCATCAGCCAGTTCCTCCGGCTCAAGTCGACACGCGCCGCAGGTTGCCTCGAGTGGCTGCTCGAACTGGCCGACAGCATCATCACCTACCGCTCGCGCTACATGGCCCAGCCAGAGTTGCTGCCAGCCATCGACCTGATCGTTTTCGACGAGGCCAACCCGCACGCGGTGATCTTCCAGGCACTCAACCTTGTTCGTTACCTTGGGCGGCTGGAACGTGAACTGGGCGGTTTGCCGGGCAACGCCGGCAACAACTGCAACCTGCACGCCGGACTCGCCCGCCTCCGCGCGTTCGACTTGCAGTGCTTCGAGAGCCGCGATTTTTCCGCCTGCCGGGAATGCGGCAGCTGCCTCGAACTGGCCGGGCTGCTCGAAGAACTCGCCGAAGCCGCCGCGCAGCTTTCCGACCGCCTGGCGATGCGCTACTTCACCCACGTCGGCGACGTCGGCCGGCAAACCCTGGCCGCCTGAGATGAGTTCCGACGCCGTCCGTTATCACGTCACCCACGAGACGACCTACCGCTACGAGAGTCCCGTCTCGATCTCGCGCCAGTTGCTGCACCTCACCCCCCGCCCGTGCGCCTGGCAGACCTGCCTCGAACACGCGGTGCACATCGACCCGTCTCCGAGCCTCGACGAGGCGCGTATCGATGCCTTCGGCAATCCGATCCGCCAGTTCGCCGTCGAGACGCCGCACAGCAGCCTGCTGGTGCGTGCCGAGAGCCGGATCGAGGTACTGCCGCACCTGCCGGATTTTCCCTTCGGCAAGACCACCGCCTGGGATGACGTGCGCGCGGCGCTGACCTACGGCGCGCGACCGATCCATCTGGAAGCCAGCACCTATCTCTTCGAATCGCCCTACGTGCGCGTCAAGCGCGAATTCGCCGCCTACGCGGCACCCTGCTTCCCGCCGGGGCGACCGTTGCTGGAAGCAGTCCAGGCGCTAATGGCAAAGATCTTCCGGGAATTCAAGTTCGACGCCAAGGCCACCACCGTCGCCACGCCGGTCCTCCGGGTTCTCCAGGAAAGGCGCGGGGTCTGCCAGGATTTCGCCCACCTGATGCTTTCCTGCCTGCGCTCGCTCGGACTCGCGGCGCGCTACGTCAGCGGCTACCTGCTGACCAAACCGCCGCCCGGCAAGCCCCGGATGATCGGCGCGGATGCCTCGCACGCCTGGATCGCCGTCTTCTGCCCGAACGCCGACGGCGGCGCCTGGGTCGACTTCGACCCGACCAACAACCTGTTGCCTGACACGCAGCACATCACCCTGGCCTGGGGCCGCGACTTCGGCGACGTCTCGCCGCTGCGTGGCGTCATCCTCGGCGGCGACGAGCACACGCCGGAGGTCGCGGTCACCGTCACCCCCTACGACGAACTGACGGCGGTCGCGACAGGCGTATGATGCGCAGTCATCATACGCCGCGCTGAAAAGCCATTTCCCCGTGCCCCATCGCAACCTCAAGGGCGTCCTGCTGTTCCTGTCGGGACTGTTCCTGTTCTCGTCGGTCGACACCACGGCCAAGTACCTGACCGCGTTCTACAGCGTGCAGTTTCTCGTCTGGGCACGCTTTGCCGTGCATCTGGCGATCATGCTGGTCGCCGTCGCGCCAGGAATGGGCCGCGAACTGGTGGTCACCCGCCGCCCCGGGCTGATGCTTTTCCGCGCGCTGCTGCTGGTCGCCTCCAGCCTGTTCATCCAGACGGCCTTCCGCTCGCTGCCGCTGGCCGAGACCACCGCCGTATTCTTCGTCACGCCGGTCATCGTGGCACTGCTCGCCGGACCGCTGCTCGGCGAGAAGGTGGCGCTGAAGGTCTGGCTGGCGACGTTCGCCGGCTTCTGCGGCGTCCTCCTGATCGCCCGCCCCGGCGGAGCCCTGCTCGGCATCGGACTGGTCTATACCCTGGCCGCGGCGCTGTGCTATTCGCTGTACCAGATCCTCACCCGCAAGCTGGCCGAAACCGAGTCGACGATGCGCCAGCTTTTCTATACTGCGCTGATCGGCACGCTGGCCATGTCGCTGATCGTCCCGCCGTACTGGATCGGCGAGTGGCCGCCGCTCGGTCACTGCCTGCTCATCGCGTCGCTCGGCCTTTATGGCGGTGTCGGGCATTTCCTTATCATCGGCGCCTATCGCACCGCCCCGGCCTCGTCCCTCGCCCCGATGATGTACGTCCAGCTGATCTGGGCGACGCTGCTCGGCTGGTCCGTTTTCGGGCAGTTGCCGGATACCGCGTCGACCGTCGGCATGACAATCATTGGCGCCGCCGGAATCGCCCTCGCCATTCGCCGCCCCCGCAAGGAAATCCATGAACTTGCCGGCGACGACGCGCGTTGCAAAAACCCGGCAGTGCGGGTTGAGCGATAGAATGGCGGCCAACCCCGAAACGCAATCAAGGCTCTGGACGTGGACGACAAGGACTGGCGGATTCTCAAGACGATCGCCGAGGAAAAGAACCTCACCAAGGCCGCCGCACGCCTGTACATCACCCAGCCGGCACTGACCTACCGCCTGAAGAACATCGAGGAAGAATTCGGCGCCCAGATTGTCCTGCGCATTCCCAGCGGCGTCGAATTCACCCCTCAGGGCACGTGCCTGGTGGCCTACGCCGACGAAATGCTGCAGAAGTTCGGCTCGGTCAAGGAACGCATCAAGAACATGGTGGACAAGGTGCAGGGCTCATTGCGCATGGGCACCTCCAGTGTGTTCGCGCACTACACCCTGCCGAAGATCCTCAAGGGGTTTCTCACCTTCTACCCGGAGGTCGAGATCGCGCTGAAGACCGGCTTCAGCTCGAAGATCATCGAGATGCTGGAGCGTCAGGAGATCACCCTCGGCATCGTGCGCGGAGAGCATGACTGGAGCGGCGAGCGCTTCCTGCTCTCGGAAGAACCGTTGTGCATCGCCTCGCGCGAGCCGATCGACTTCGCCGACCTGCCGCGACTGCCGCACATCCGCTACGGCGCCGACGCCGCGCTGCATCGCCTGCTCGACGACTGGTGGCGCAAGAATTTCAACACGCCGCCGAACACCACCATGGAAGTCACCACCATGGAAACGGCCCGGCAGATGGTCCTGCACGGCCTCGGCTGGTCGATCCTGCCGGGCATCGGCCTGGCCCGGAAATACGGGCTGGTGAAGCAGCCGCTGTTCTGGCCGGACGGTTCGCCGTTGATCCGCAAGACCTGGGTGCTGTGTTCCAACACCTCGCTCGAACTGCAGACCGTGCGCGCTTTCCTCGCCTACCTGGAAAGCGGCAAACCGATTCCGAAATAAGCCCGGCGCCGCTTTTTTAGCGGGAAGGCCCCACCCTCTTGTCGCGATTGGTGCGCCGCCGCCCTACACTGGTGCATGAACGCCCGGGATGGTCGCCAAACCCTGACTATCGCGTGGTTTTCCGTTGGCACGCTTTCTGCTCGAAGTGATCAACCATTTCGCTGCGGCAACGACCATGAAAACCACTTTCTTCAACGAGATGTACGATCCGGCAGGCGCCTTGCGGCCGCATTACCGCGGCTACGCCGACTGGCTGGCGGCAACTCCGCCGGAGCGCATCGCGCGCAAGCGCGCCGAGGCCGACATCGCCTTCCATCGCGTCGGCATCACCTTCGCCGTCTATGGCGAAGAGGCCGGCAAGGAGCGGCTGATTCCGTTCGACATCATTCCGCGCATCATCCCCGCGCAGGAATGGAAAGCGCTGCAACAGGGGTTGCGGCAGCGCGTCAAGGCGCTCAACGCCTTCCTGCACGACATCTACCACGACCAGCACATCCTCGACGCAGGGCATATCCCGCGCGAACAGGTGCTGAACAACGCGCAGTTCCGCCCGGAGATGAAGGGAGTCGACGTCCCAGCCGGCATCTATGCACACATCGCCGGGGTCGATCTGGTGCGTGCCGACAGTGATGGCAAAAGCGGGGAATACTACGTTCTGGAGGACAACCTGCGCGTGCCGTCCGGAGTGTCGTACATGATCGAGGACCGCAAGATGATGATGCGGCTCTTCCCCGAACTGTTCTCGAAACAGAAGATCGCACCGGTGCAGCACTACCCGGACATGCTGCTGGAGAACCTGCGCGCCGTCGCCCCGCAAGGTGTGCAGAACCCGACGGTGGTGCTGCTCACCCCCGGCGCCTACAACAGCGCCTACTTCGAGCACACCTTCCTCGCCCAGCAAATGGGTGTGGAGCTCGTCGAGGGCCGTGACCTGTTCGTCAAGGACGAGACGGTCTTCATGCGTACCACGCAGGGGCCGCAGCGCGTCGACGTAATCTACCGCCGCCTCGACGACGACTTCCTCGACCCGCTGGCCTTCCGCAAGGATTCGATGCTCGGCGTGCCCGGACTGCTCTCGGCCTACCGTGCCGGCAACGTGACGCTGGCCAACGCCATCGGCACCGGCGTCGCCGACGACAAGTCGATCTACCCGTACGTTCCCGAGATGATCCGTTTCTACCTCGGCGAGGAACCGCTGCTCAACAACGTGCCGACGTACATGCTGCGCAAGCCCGACGATCTCAAGTACGTGCTCGACCACCTGCCAGAGCTGGTCGTCAAGGAAGTGCACGGCGCCGGCGGCTACGGCATGCTCGTCGGCCCGGCGTCGACGAAGGAACAGATCGAAGCCTTCCGCCAGCGCATCGTCGCCGCGCCCGAAAAATACATCGCCCAGCCGACGCTGGCGCTCTCCAACTGCCCGACTTTCGTCGAATCGGGAGTGGCCCCGCGCCACCTCGACCTGCGCCCCTTCGTGCTCTCCGGCAAGACCATCGACATGGTCCCCGGCGGCCTGACCCGCGTTGCTCTGCGCGAAGGCTCGCTGGTGGTGAACTCGTCGCAGGGCGGCGGCACCAAGGACACCTGGGTACTCGAAGACTAGCGGCCTGCCACGATGAATCCAATGACCCTCACAGCCTCCGTCATTCCGGCGAAAGCCGGAATCCAGAGGCGAACCACAGGACTCCGGATCAAGCCCGGAATGACGCAGCCATCCTTTGTTTGCCGCATGACAGGCCACCAGCACGGGAGAAGAACATGCTGAGCCGTACCGCCGATCACCTTTACTGGATGTCGCGCTATACCGAGCGCGCCGAGAACCTCGCCCGTCTGCTCGACGTCACCTGGCAGATGTCGCTGGTGCCCCAGTCCGTCACCGCGGAGAACCAGAACTGGGGTGCCATCCTGGCCCTCAACAGCCTGGAGAGCCGCTTTGCCGAAGCCTATGACGAAGTCAACGCGGAAAACGTGCTGCGCTTCATGGTCACCGACCCGAACAACCTCTCGTCGATCTACAGCTGCCTGCGCGCCGCCAGGGAAAATGCTCACGCCGTGCGCGGCACGCTGACATCGGAAACGTGGGAGGCCTGCAACATGACCTGGCTCGAAGTGCGCGGGCAGAAGTTCGAGCAGATCAACGCCAGCGGCATCGGCCAGTTCTTCGAGTGGGTCAAGCTGCGCGCGGCGCTGATCCGCGGCGTGACCTTCGGCACCATGCTGCAGGACGAGGCGCAGAACTTCATCCGCCTCGGCGGCTTCATCGAGCGCGCCGACAATACCGCGCGCATCCTCGACGTCAAATACCATGTGCTGCACAGCAATGGCGACGAGGGCACCACCGACTTCTACCAGTGGGGTGCGCTGCTCCGCTCGCTGTCCGCCTTCGAGGTCTACCGCAAGGTCTATCGCGACGCCATCACCCCGACACGCGTCGCCGACCTACTGATCCTTCGCCTCGACATGCCGCGCTCGCTGCATGCCTGCACCAAGGGCCTCGTACGCGTCCTCGAAGCAATAAAGAACGACCAGTCCGCAGAAACCGAACGCCTCGCAGGCATCCTGCACGCTCACATTCACTACGCACGCATCGAAGACATCCGCAAGCAAGGCCTGCATTTGTTCCTCACCGACTTCATGGACCGCATCTACGAACTCGGCGACGGCATCGGGCGGGATTTCCTGGTGCCGGCCAGCGAAGGCTGAGCCGCCGCTCAAGCGACATCAGGAGAGCATCCGGCCGCTGCCCTACGGAACGACTGCACTGGCTGGCACGCTCTGGTCAGCGGCAACGACGACCCGGTTCCGCCCGTCGCGCTTGGCCGCGTACAGCGCATCGTCCGCGGCGCGAATCAGCGTTTCGCGGCAGTCGCCGTGCCACGGGAAGATGGCAACGCCGATCGAGATGGTCGACTGGATGACGCGCTCCCCGACACGCACGCACTCGCCGGCGAAGGCGGCCCGCCATTGCTCGGCACGCTCGGCAGCGGTTGCCGCCGCCATGTTCGGCAACACGAGAAGAAACTCCTCACCGCCGTAGCGGCACGGCAGATCGCCGCCGCGCGCGCCGGAGCGAAGGAGGTTGCCGAGACGACGAATGACTTCGTCGCCGGCCGGATGCCCATGAGTGTCGTTGAGTCGCTTGAAGTGGTCGATATCGATCATCAGCACGGCCAGCGGCACACCGTCGCGGCGGGCACGCGCCAGTTCGCGGTCGAGCGATTCGTCGAGAAAGCGCCGGTTGAACAGGTTGGTCAGCGGGTCGCGAATCGACTGCTCGCGCAGAATCTCCCGGGTCTTGCGATGCTCGGTCGTATCCCGCGTCACCCCGATATACCCGACGATGCCACCGTCCGGGTCATGAAGGGGCGTCGCGTTGATTTCGGCCCAGAACGTTCCGCCGTTCTTGCAACGCATCTCGACCTCGAAACGCATGGCGGCGCATGGCGCGCCAGTGCGCACATCGGCTATCGGCATCGCCAGCGCATGTTCAAACACGGTCTGGCCGACGGGCGTCAGCCATTCGGTGAAGCGATGGCCGAGAACCTCGCCCCGGGCGAATCCGCGCAGCCGCTCGTCGGCACCGTTCACATAGGTAAACCGGTGGTCGCTGTCGAGTTGCCAGACGATGTCATGGGCGTTTTCGGTAATGAAGCGCAGACGCTCCTCGCTCTCGCGCAACGCTTCCTCGGCACGTTTCTGGACGTCGATATCGGTCACCATGGCAACGCACCACTTGCCCCGCCCGGCGCGATCGTTGACCAGCGACGTGTTGACGATGCCCCAGAAAACACGGCCGTCCCTGCGCCGCAAGCGGCGCTCCTGGACTTGTGCCGCCCCGCCGGCGGAAAACACCTCCCGCAAATGCGCCGCGACCTGCCCGCCCTCTTCCGGGAGAACGAGGTCATGCACCGTCAAGCGAGTGCGAGCCTCCCGGCGCCGATAGCCGAACATCTGGCAGGCGCGGTGATTGACGTCGAACAGGCGCCCGTCCGCCTCGACCAGCAGGACGCCAACCCCTGCCCGGTTGAGGATGCTGTTCAGGCGTTCGCGCTCAAGATCGGTTTCGAGCTGGATCTGCCGCCGCCGCGTCCCTTCGCTCCGCGCACTCCGATAGACCACGAGCAGGGCGAAAGCGGCCAGGGCGAACGCCAGCAACACGGGTTCGCCGAGGCGCTCATGGATTTCCGTCCACATCGCCGGATCTGTCACCGGCAACGCGGCGGCCGGCTGATTCGTTGCCATCAGGCACAGGGAAGCCACTGCATGCAGGCGGAGAAAAAATGACGGAAACATCACGTGAAGATAGCACAGGTGCCATGAAAAAAAGCCGCGGCAAATCAGGTGTTTTCCGGTTCTGCCGGAGTTGGCGTGAGTTTGGCTTGTGCTGCTGAACTTGCGCGCATCCCCGGTTAAAATAGCTGACTTCCGAAATCAAGGATCCGTCGTGAGCACCGCCCCGAAAAACAGCAAAGAAACCGCCGCCGCGCCGGCGACCAATTTCATCCGCAACATCATCGACAGCGACCTCGCCGCCGGCAAGCACGCCCAGCGCCGCTGGTCGGGCAAGCCGGGCCTCGCCGCCCAGCAACTGGCCGGCCCGCTCGATCCGGCAAAGATCCGCACACGCTTTCCGCCGGAACCGAACGGCTACCTGCACTTCGGCCACGCCAAGTCGATCTGCCTGAACTTCGGCCTGGCGCGAGACTACGGCGGCCGCTGTCATCTGCGTTTCGATGACACCAACCCGGAAAAGGAAGAAAAGGAATACGTCGACTCGATCATCGACGCGGTGCACTGGCTCGGCTTCTCGTGGCAGGACGACAAGGAGGACAACCTCTACTACGCCTCCGACTACTTCGACTGGATGGTCGCCAGCGCCGAATACCTGATCGAAGCCGGCCATGCCTACATCGACAGCCAGAGCGCCGAGGAAATGCGCCAGAACCGCGGCACGCTGACCGAGCCGGGCAAGGACTCGCCGTACCGCAAGCGCTCGCCGGAAGAAAACATGCTGCTGTTCCGCCGCATGCAGGCCGGTGAGTTTCCCGACGGCGCACACATCCTGCGCGCCAAGATCGACATGGCCTCGCCGAACATCAACCTGCGCGACCCGGCGATCTACCGCATCCGCCACGCCACGCACCACAACACCGGCGACAAGTGGTGCGTGTACCCGATGTACACCTTCGCGCATCCGATCGAGGACGCGCTGGAGAACATCACGCACTCGATCTGCACGCTGGAGTTCGAGGACCAGCGCCCGTTCTACGACTGGCTGCTCGACCACCTGGCCGAGGGCGGCCTGCTGCAGCGCCCGGTGCCGCAGCAGATCGAGTTCTCGCGCCTGAACCTGACCTACGTGGTTCTTTCCAAGCGCAAGCTGATCCAGCTCGTCGAGGAAAAACACGTCTCCGGCTGGGACGATCCGCGCATGCCGACGATCGTCGGCGCCCGCCGCCGCGGCTATACGCCGGAGGGCTTCCACCTCTTCGCCGAGCGCATCGGCGTCTCCAAGGCCGATTCGCTGATCGACTACTCGCTGTTCGAAGACTGCATGCGCGAGGTGCTCAACGAGTCCGCCGAGCGCCGCGTCGCCGTGCTCGACCCATTGAAGCTGATCATCGACAACTACCCGGAAGGCCAGAGCGAAGAGTGCTTCGCGCCGAACCATCCGCTCAAGCCGGATCTCGGCAAGCGCGCGATGCCCTTCTCCCGCGAGTTGTGGATCGAGCGCGAGGACTTCATGGAAGTGCCGAGCAAGGGTTACCACCGCCTCTACCCCGGCAACATGGCGCGGCTGCGCTACGGCTTCGTGGTGAAATGCACCGGCTGCGACAAGGATGAAAGCGGCAACATCGTCGCCGTGCATTGCGAGTACCTGCCTGACTCCAAGAGCGGCACACCCGGCGCCGACAACTACAAGGTCAAGGGCAACCTGCACTGGGTCTCCGCGGCGCACGCCTGCCCGGCAGAAATCCGCCTCTACGACCGGCTGTTCGCCAACCCGGCGCCCGGCGCCGGAGACCGCAACTTCCTCGACGACCTCAATCCGGACAGCGTCAGGGTCATCGCCGCGCAACTGGAACCGGCGTTGAAGGCCGCCAAACCGGAAGAACGCTTCCAGTTCGAACGGCACGGCTACTTCGTTGCTGACCGTGTCGACTCGAAGGACGGCGCGCCGGTGTTCAACCGCACGGTGACGCTGAAGGATTCGTGGGGGAAGGCCGCCAAATAGCCGCGCCAGAGACCAACGGCGCATTGGGATAGGGGGCAGTCATTATAGACTGCGCCCCTCCCACACCACCCGGCATGCGGGTCCGCACCGGGCGGTTGGCATGGTTGAGGTCATACGCAGGCAAACCCTCCTGCACATGCCTGGTTTCGCCAATTCGAGTTCGGCAAGATTGATTGTCTCGCTGCCAGGCCATTGAGGACTTCATCCTCGCTGGGTTTATGGCGAGCTTCGCACAGGAACATCTGAGACCCCTCGCTCTTGATAACTCGGTGATTACACCTCCCATGCCTTCGGCCCTTCGCTCCAGACTGGCAGCTACTATGGCCTCTGCTGACTTCTCGCTCCGGCTC